>CAZEFG010000041.1:0-12627 GCA_964511355.1 uncultured Iamiaceae bacterium | reverse complement strand
CCTCCATGGCCGACGCCCAGGCCAAGGGCGCCATCGCCTTCTTCGGCGAGAAGTACGGCGAGACGGTTCGGATCCTCGAAGCGGGCGAGAAGTCCGTCGAGCTCTGCGGCGGTACGCATGTATCGGCTCTCGGCGACATCGGTCCGCTCAAGATCATCAGCGAGAGCTCGATCGGGTCCAACGTCAGACGTCTCGAAGCGGTCACCGGAACCGGCCCCATCGACCGGTTGCGTCACGATCAGGCATTGCTGGCCCGCGCCGCCGATCTGGTCGGAACCGGGCCCGAAGGCATCGTCGAAGGGATCGAGAAGCGCTTGGCCGAGGTCAAGGAACTGCGCGAAGAGCTCAAGTCGCTCCGCCGCCAAGCCGCTCAAGGCCAAGCCTCCAGTGTTGCCGCCCAAGCCACCGACGGGGTGGTGGTCACCCGCCGCGACGAACTGGCTCGTGACGACCTGCGCGATCTGGCCGTCGCCGTTGCCCGCCAGCCCGGTATCCGGGTCGCCATCTTGGGCTCGGCGCCCGAAAGTGGCGGGGTGGCCATCGTCGCGGCGGTCGCACCGGGAGCCGATCTCCATGCTTCCGAGCTCATCGCCGAGGCCGCCAAGCTGGTTCAGGGCGGCACCGGCAAGAATCCCGAGCTGGCCGTGGCCGGCGGCCGCGACCCGTCCCGCCTCGATGAGGCGCTCGAACTCGCCCGCCGCAACGCGCTCAGCGCCGACTCCTGATGCGTGCCCTGGGCATCGACCTGGGCTCCAAACGGATCGGCGTGGCACTGAGCTCCGGATCCCTGGCCACGCCCTATGAGGTCGTGGCTCGCAGCGGCGATCGGCGTCGCGACCACGCTCGCATCGCCGAGTTGGTCGCCGAGACCGAAGCCACCGTCGTGGTGGTCGGGCTGCCGCTGTCCCTCGACGGATCCGAGGGTAAGGCAGCGAAGGCGGCGCGCACCGAGATGGCCCAGCTCGCTGCCACCCTCGACGTCGAGGTCACCGCCTACGATGAGCGTCTCACCACTGTGACCGCCGACCGTCAACTCATCGACCAGCATCTCGGTGCTCGAGCCCGACGTCAGGTGGTCGACAAGGTGGCGGCGTCGGTGATGCTTCAGGCCTGGCTCGACGCCAGTATGCATTCGCCGGTTGACCCCCCAGTTTGAGCCCCGCCCTTCTCCCAAGGTTGAAACCGTGCCCGATCCGAACCTGTTCGACCAGGACACCGAACCAACTTCTGTCGACCGTGGGGTATCCCTCCCGGCCGACGCCTATCCGGATCTGGGCGAGCCGATCGTTCTGCCCGACCCCGACGACCAAATCGGCTCCGGCCCCATTGACGCTCGTCGCTACACCCGAATCTCAGAGCCAGCCGGGCCCGCCCGCAAGCTCATCCTGTCGCTCGGTGTCACCGCGTTAGTCCTGTTGGTAACGGTGGGCGGCGCCTACTCGTGGCTCCAACGCCAGATCAACCCTCCGGGTAGCCCCGGCGCAGTCGTCTCGGTCGTCGTTCCCAGTGGGTCCACCGTCGACGACATCGCCGACCTCCTGGCCGACGAAAAGATCGTCTCCAACCCCACCATCTTCCGTTACTACCTCCGCTGGAAGGGCATCGACTCGTTCCAGGCCGGCGAGTACGCCCTGGCCCGAAACTCCTCCTTCGACGATGTCATCGCGGCCCTCGATGGCGGACCCGCGCCCGAGGAGTTCGACCGGTTCACCGTGGCCGAAGGGCTCACCGTGGCTGAGATCATCGATCGGCTCGACAGCCAGATCGAGGGGTTCGATCCCGAGCAGGTGCCGAGCGCACTCATTCGGATGCAGACCGACTGGCGGCCCATGGGTATCGAGAGTTGGGAGGGGTTGCTGTTCCCCGACACCTACGAGTACCGCGTCACCGACGACGTCCAGCAGATCCTCGATCGGATGAACCGTCAGTTCGACGTGGTCGCCCGCGACGTCGGCCTCGACCCGTTCATGAACGTCGACCCCGACACGCTCGCCACCAACGGGCTCACCGCCTACCAATACATCATCATCGCCTCGATGCTCGAGAAGGAAGCTCGTCTCCCCGAAGAGCACGCCATGATGTCGCGGGTGATCCACAACCGTTTGGCCCAGGGCATGACCCTCGGCATCGACGCCACCGTGATCTACGCCCGCGGTCCCGAGCGCACCGGTCCCATCACCGACGCCGACCTGGCGATCGATTCGCCCTACAACACCCGCCTCAACCCCGGCCTACCGCCAACCCCGATCGCGGTGCCGAGTCGCAGTGCCCTCCAGGCGGCGATGCATCCCGCCGACGGTCCGTGGCTCTACTACGTGTTGTCGGGAGCCGACGGCAGCCACTTCTTCACCGACGACTACGACGAGTTCATCCGGGCACGCGACGAGGCCCGGGCCGCCGGATTGTTCTGACCGTGGACGCGTCAGTTCGCAGCATCAGCGGCAACACCCAGCTAGCGGCAGTAATCGGCTACCCGGTCCGCCACTCTCTCTCACCGGCCATCCACAACGCTGCATTCGCTGCAGTCGGGCTCGACTGGGCGTACCTGGCCTTCGAGGTGGCGCCTGACCGGGGACAGGCCGCAGTTCGGGCCATGCTCGACCTGGGGATCCGCGGCCTTTCGGTCACCATGCCCCACAAGGACGCGGCGGCAGCCGCCGTCGACGAGCTCAGCTCCGAGGCGATGGCACTAGGTGCGGTCAACTGCGTCGTCAACCACGATGGACATCTGGTGGGTCACAACACCGACGGACAGGGCTTCGTGAATGCCCTGCGTGCCGATCACGGCGTTGATCCCCAGGGGATGCGCTGCGCGGTGATCGGTGCCGGAGGAGCCGCTCGTTCGGTCATCGCCGCTCTCGGTTCGGCCGGCGCTTCAGATGTGGCGGTTATCAACCGAACCCCTGACCGGGCTCTGGCCGCGGCCAGCCTGGCCGGCGCCGTCGGAAGGGCCGCACCCGCCAAGGTCATCGCCGACGCCGACCTGGTGGTGAATGCGACCTCCATCGGAATGGGCGCCAGCAGCACCGACCCCGATGCTCTTCCCATGCAGCCCGAGATGATCAGACCGGGCCAGGTGGTCGCCGACCTGGTGGTTCACCCGCGCCGCACCGCATTGCTCGCCGCCGCGGAGGCCCAAGGGGCGGTCCCGGTACCGGGAATCGGCATGCTGGTGCACCAGGCGGCGCTGGCGTTTGCCATCTGGACCGGGCACGAGGCACCGCTCGACGCGATGTGGGAGGCTGTCGACAGGGCTTGACGTCGGCCCGGGCCGCCGCGACTTTCCTGTGGGTAAGTTTGAAGTTTGCGGAACCAGGTGCCGATGGAGAGGAAGACAAGGCTCGGAGGTCCAGGTGGCACTGCAGGGAACACTCGAAACGTTCGCACTGGCGGATGTGCTTCGGTTGCTCGCGTCCACCAAGAAGTCGGGCACCTTGCGCATCGACGGCGACCGCGGCCACGGGGAGCTTTCCGTCGTTGACGGCGAACTGGTGGGGGCTTCGGCGTCGCGTGCGCCACGAGCCGAACGACCCGCTGAGGTTCTGTTCGAACTACTCCGCTACGAGTCCGGCTCTTTCATCTTTGACGGCGACGACGAGGTCGTGGCCGGAGAACACCGCGCCAGCGTCGACGAAGCCCTCGCCGACGCCGAGGAACAGCTGCGTGAGTGGCGAGAGATCGAGGCGGTCGTCTCCTCACCCACCCGTCTGGTCACCCTCGTGGCCGAGCGCGACAAGGACATCACCCTCACCGCCCGTCAGTGGAGCGCGGTCGTCGCCTTGGGGGCCGGGGCCACCTCACTGGAGCTCAGCGAGCGCATGGGTGTCGCCGAGCTCCCTGCGACGCGAATGGTGCGCGACCTCCACGAACTGGGAGCCGTCGTGATCGGCGAGGAAGTCGCCGCTGGCTCGCTTGCTTCGCTCGAATTGGCCGACGTTGTCGTCAGTCCCCTCGATTCGGTGGACGACGTCAACGACGAGGCCGACCCCGAACCCATCGGCGATCCAATTCCGGACGCCACCGCCCTGGACGAAGGCGACGACGTCCCTCAGCCGATCGAGGCTCACCACGAACCGGCTGGGCCCGACGCCGATCTCGTGCTTGACGACTCCCTCGGCGACGACACTGACGACGACGACCCGGGCGAGTCGCTCGACAACATCCTGGCGGCCGCCACCACACCCCCGCCTCCGCCCCCGCCGTCCGCGCCAGAGTCGAACCCGGTTCGAACAATCGACCTCGACTCCGCTGCCACCGACGAGGCCCGCACCGAACCCGACGCACCTGCGGCTTTCCGGCCGGCCATCGTCCCCGATCCGCCAGCGGCTCCTCGCCCAGCAATGGACCACGGTGCTCCGTTGTCCTTCGCCGACGCCCCTTCTCTGATCGACGAGCCGGGCGAGACAACCGCGCCGCCTCCTCCTCCCGGTTCTGCTCCTCCCAGTTCTGCGCCACTTTTCGCGCCCACCGAGTCGTCCGGCTCGGCATTTGCTCCCCCCAGCGCCTTCGCGCCGGCGTCACCCCCCGCTTTTGCGTCGCCCCCTCCGCCCCCAGCTCCACCCGCGGCCTTTGCCCCGCCGGCCGAGACCATCAGCGGCTGGAACGACGACGATGACGATGACGGCTTGAGCGGGTTCCACAGCGACGACGATGCGGTACCGCTGTTCGGCGCGTCGGACGAGTCTCCGGGCCCCGACGATCCCTTCGGGCCCGATCCGTTCACCATCCCCAACTTCTCGAGTTCACCTTCCGACGCCAAAGAGGCTGAGGAAGCGGCGGAGCTGGCCCGTCAGCTGGCCAATCTGAGCCCCCGGGCGCAGCAGGCGGTCGCCGCCGCGGCGGCCGCCGGCACTGACGAGGAACGGGCCCAGGCCATCGCCCGGGCCGAGCAGGCCTCCGACGAGCCCATCAACCGCAACCTGTTGCTCAAGTACCTGTCGTCGGTCGACGAGTAACAGCCACCCTGCGGGGGTCGACTACCGGAGCTTTGAGCCCCGCTAAGGTCGCCGTCCGTGAACGTGATCGTCGTCATCGGGGCCGCGGTGCTCGGCGTGATCGTCGGGCCTTTGTTGCGGAGGGCAATCGATCAGGTTCCCGGGCGTAGGGCGCTGTTCGCCGATCCCGACGCCCCGATCCGCCCGTCGTCGCTGCTTCCGGTGACGTCGTGGTTCGAGCCCGAGCCCTACGGCTCGACCTCGTACTTCCTCGGCGCCGACGACCGGGCCGCTGCCGAGGAAGACGACGACGAGAACGACGAGGACGACGAGCTCGCCGACGAGGGTGACGAAGAGGGTGACGAGGACGAGGTCGCTTACACCAACCGTAAGCGGGCCCCCCTGATCGACGCCACGGTCGCCGCCGCCATGGCCGCCATGGCTTACCGCTTCGGCTGGTCGTGGGAGCTTCCGGCGGTCCTCGTGTTCGCGGCGGCCCTGGTGGTGGTGAGCGTCATCGACATCGACCACTACCGCATACCCAACCGGGTGGTCTATCCCACCCTGTTCACCTGCAGCGCTCTGCTGGTCCTGGCCGCGTTGGTCGCAGACGTTCCCGGGGGGTTGATCGCCGCAGCCGGTGGAGCGGCCGCCTACTACAGCTTCTTGTTCATCTTCTTCTTCATCTATCCCAAGGGGATGGGCTTCGGTGACGTCAAGTTGGCGCTGGTCCTCGGCCTGCACGCCGGCTGGGCAGGAAGCGTCGCCAACGTCGACGATGTACTGGTCTACGCCGGATGGGTGCACGGGATGCGCCTGGTCCTGATGGCTGCACTGGCCGGCAGCATTCTCGGGTCGATCATCGGCCTTGGCACCTTGATGTCGCGCCAGAAGCGGGGGGCATTCCCGTTCGGCCCGGCTCTTTGTCTTGGTGCGGCGCTTGCGATTGTGTTCAGCGAGCAGATCCTCTGATGGGCGGCCGAACCGCCTCCAGCCCGCTTCAGCGTCGTGGGTAGGGTGACGACGATGTCTGAAGCTGCGATGTCTGAATCTGCCGACCCACCTACCCCGGCCAATGTCGAGTCGGACCACATCACCCTGGTGGGTCTGATGGGTTCGGGCAAGACCTCGGTCGGAGAGATCCTGGCCGAACTCACCGGCCGATCGTTGATCGACACCGACCGCCTCATCGAAGCCAACACCGGTTCGACAATCGCCCAACTCTTCCAGTCAGAAGGCGAGGCAGCTTTTCGTCGGTATGAGGTCGAGTCCCTCCGGCGAGCCTTGCTCCGCGACGCTCCTGCGGTGATTGCCACCGGCGGCGGCATCGTCTTGTCGCCCGAGGCCCGCCACATGCTCACCGTCAACTCCACGGTGGTGTGGCTGCAGGCCCGACCTGAGATTCTCGCCGCTCGGCTGGGCCGCGACGAAAGTCGGCCGCTGCTCGGCGAACGCGATGTGCTGGGGACCCTCACCCAGATGCTCGCCGATCGGGGCACTCTTTACGAAACGGTCACCGACGTGGCCGTCGACGCCGACCTCGGCGGCCCCGACGAGGTCGCCCGGGCCGTCCTTACCGCGATCGGATGGCCCCGATGATCACCGTCCCGGTGTCTCTCGGAGAGCGCTCCTACGACGTCGTGATCGGACACGGTGCCCGAGACTCCTTGGCTTCGCTGATGCCATCCACCGCCCGTCGAGCGGCGGTGGTCACCCAGGAAAGCATCGACGTCACCGTCGACCCCGGCATCGAGCAACAGCGCTTCGTCGTGCCCGAGGGCGAGAGTGCCAAGACCATGGCCAACGTCGAGGCCCTCTGCAACGGATTCGCCGAGTGGGGCATGACCCGCGGCGATGTGGTGGTGGCCGTGGGCGGGGGAGTGGTCACCGATCTGGGTGGTTTCGCGGCGGCGGTTTATCACCGCGGGATCTCGGTCGTGCATGTCTCCACCACCTTGCTCGGCCAGATTGACGCCGCCATCGGAGGCAAAACCGGGGTCAACCTGCCCCACGGCAAGAACCTGGTCGGTGCGTTCTGGCAACCGTCGGGGGTGGTGTGCGACACCGAACTGCTCGAAACGCTCCCCCCACGCGAGTTTCGCAGTGGTCTCGGAGAACTGGCCAAGTACCACTTCCTGGGGGGCGGCGATCTCGACGCGCTCCCGATCGAGGAGCGCGTTGCCCGCTGTGTCGAGATCAAGGCCGCGGTCGTGGGTAGCGACGAACGCGAATCCGGACGCCGGGCCACCCTCAACTACGGGCACACCCTCGGCCACGCCATCGAACTGGCGGCAGAGTTCGAACTTCGTCACGGCGAGGCCGTCGCCATCGGGCTGGTTTACGCCGCCGAACTCGCCCACCGCCTCGGTCGGATCGACGCCGACCGGGTGGCCGAGCATCGGCGAGTGGTTGCCGCCTACGGCTTGGCATCGGTGGTTCCTGCCGGCCTCGACGACACCACCCTCATGCACCTGCTGGCCCGCGACAAGAAGGCGGTCGACGGGTTGACCTTCGTCCTCGACGGTCCCGACGGAGTCGAAGTGGTGGCAGGCCTCGACCCCGACTTGGTCCAAGCGACCATCGCCACGGTGAGGTAGACGCCATGACCCGACCGCTTGTCCTGGTCCTTTCGGGGGCCAACCTCAACCTCTTGGGCGAACGCCAGCCCGAGATCTACGGCACGACCACGTTGGCCCAGATCATCGAGTCCGCCGGCGCTCACGCCACCAACCGAGGTCTCGATCTCGAGCATCACCAAAGCAACCACGAGGGAGTGCTGGTCGATCTCATCGGTGGGGCGCGGAATCGGGCTGCGGCGATCATCATCAACCCGGGCGCGTTCACCCACTACTCGTGGGCCATCCACGACGCGCTGGCCGCCTTCGACGGACCCATAGTCGAGGTCCACCTGTCGAACCCGTCGGCTCGCGAAGCGTGGAGGCACACCTCGGTTGTGTCTCCCGTTGCGGTCGGCACCGTCGCCGGTTTCGGGGCGGCGGGTTATCGCCTCGCCCTCGACGCCTTGGCCGAGCTGCTCGGACCGTGACCTCCACCTCGGCTTGGCGCCACCTGCCGATGGATCGGAGGGCTCGGGTGGGCCAGGTCCGGGATTCGCTGGGGAGCCACGGACTCGACGCGCTGTTGGTTTCGAAGGCCGCCAACCTGCGGTGGTTGACCGGCTTCACCGGTTCATGGGGCCAACTGCTGGTCACCCCTTCGGACCTGTTGTTGGTAACCGACGGTCGATATGGCGAACAGGCCGCCGCCGAGTTGGCCGAGGCCGGGGTCGAGGGTGAACTCGTCATCTCCACTGCGCTGGCCGACATATTCAGAAGCAGGGTTCAGGACGGTCGGGTTGGTTTGGAGGCCAACGCCGTCACCTGGGCGGCGGCGCGCCAGGCTCAGACGGAGTGGTTTCCCTCCGCCCAGGTCGAACCGGTCATCGACCTTGTCGAAAGCCACCGCGCCATCAAGGACCGGGGTGAAGTGGCGCGAATCGAATCCGCCGCCGCGGTCGCCGACGCCGCGCTGGCTGAAATCGTCGCTGAGATACGGCCAGGCATCACCGAACGAGCCGTGGCCACGGCCCTGGAGTCGGCCATGGTGGCCCTGGGTGCCGACGGTCCTGCCTTCGAGACGATCGTGGCGGCGGGTCCCAACGGGGCCCGCCCCCACCACCGTCCCGGCGACCGGGCGTTGGCCAACGGCGATCTGGTGGTGATCGACATGGGAGCCATGGTCGATGGTTACTGCTCCGACATGACCCGCACCTTTGGCATCGGTTCGCTCGGCCCGGTCGAGACTCGGATGCTCGAGGTGACCATTGCCGCCCAAGCTGCCGGGGTCGACGCCGTCACCGACGGAGTGCCGGCCAGAGACGTCGATGCCGCGGCGCGTTCGGTGATCAGCGAGGCGGGGTGGGCCGACAATTTCGTGCATCCGACCGGGCACGGTTTGGGCCTCGAGATCCACGAGCCCCTTCGCGTGGCCGCCACCTCCGATGCTACGCTCACCGCCGGCCACGTCGTCACCGTCGAGCCTGGTGTGTACCTGCCGGGCATCGGCGGAGTCCGCATCGAAGACACCGTCGAGGTCACCGCCGAAGGTGCCCGGACGCTCACCCGCTCGTCGCTTCCCGTCGCCATCGGTTGACCCGACCCGGTCTCTCGACCACCCTTGCCATCCGCCCTGCCAGTCCCGAAGGAACACCCATGGCCTCGATCTCGACCAACGACCTCAAGAACGGAATGACCCTCGCCCTCGACGATGGATTGTTCAGCCTGGTTGAGTTCCAGCACGTGAAGCCGGGCAAGGGAGGCGCCTTCGTGCGCACCAAGCTCAAGAACGTCCGCACGGGTGCGGTGCTCGACCGGACCTTCCGTGCCGACGAGAAGGTCGAACGGGCCATCGTCGACAAGCGCGAGATGCAGTACCTGTACAAGGACGGCGACGACTACGTCTTCATGGACAGCGAAAGCTACGACCAGGTTCCGGTCTCCAGTACCGCCTTGGGCGACTCCGCCGGTTTCCTCGCCGAGAACGCCAGCGCGGTGTTGGCCATGTTCGGTACCGAGATCGTCGGGGTCGAGCTTCCGGCTTCGGTCGAGCTGAGCGTCGCCGAAACCGAGCCCGGCCTGCAGGGAGACCGCGTCTCCGGTGCCCGCAAGCCCGCCACCCTCGAGACCGGCCTGGTCGTGCAGGTCCCCCTGTTCGTCAATCCCGGCGATCGCCTCAAGGTCGACACCCGCTCCGGCGAATACATCACCAGAGCGTGAGTTCCCTCATCAACCCCACCTGCGCCAACCCCGCGTGGGCGTACCCGACGTGAGCTCCCCGAGGCGAGAAGCACGAGAGCGAGCGCTAGGGCTGCTGTATGAGGCCGAAGCCCGAGGGGTCGCTCCTGCCTCGGTGCTCGAAGACCTGCCCATCCCGCCCGACGCCTACGCGGTGACGCTGGTGGTGGGGGTCGGCGACGATCAGGCCGTCATCGACGACCTCATCACCCGCTTTGCCCGCGACTGGAAGCTGGAGCGCATGCCGGCAGTCGATCGGGCCATCCTGCGCATGGCGATCCACGAGCTGATGTCCCAGGCCGAGGTCCCGACCGGGGCGGTCATCTCCGAAGCAGTGGAGCTGGCCACCGAGTATTCAACCGACGAATCCGGTCGGTTCGTTAACGGGCTCCTGGCCCGGATCGCCGCCGAAGTTCGCCCCACCTGACGATCCCCGCCTTCCACCACCCCCACCCGCCGGCCCCTTCATGCTTGGGGAAGCTGACGACCGTGGAGTGCCGTGGGCTTCCCCATGCGCTCGGCCCCTTCAGGCTTGGGGAGGCTGACGACCGTGGAGTGCCGTGGGCTTCCCCATGCGCTCGGCCCCTTCAGGCTTGGGGAGGCTGACGACCGTGGAGTGCCGTGGGCTTCCCCATGCGGGCGAGCGATGGTTCGCGTTGACGGGTGCTATCGTCAGAGCCTGACCGTGAAGTGGGTCCCGTGAGGCCCACACGGACAGGAAGGCACGCTCTTGGCTCAACGCGAACGACCTCACACGCCCCCGAACGGGGGCTTTTTTGTTGCCACGAGCCAAGTTCTCGACGCCGATGACATCCGCCGGGCGCTTCGTCGGATGGCGCACGAGGTCATCGAGCGCAACCACGGACTTGAAGGGGTGGTGGTCGTCGGACTTCAGACCGGCGGCGTCGATCTCGCCACGGCGCTCGTCAGCGCCCTGGCCGCCATCGAAGGGCGCCAGGTGCCTCTCGGGTCGCTCGATGTGGCCTTTCATCGCGACGACATCGGAATGCGGCCGATCATGCCCGAGGCCGTCACCGACATCCCCTTCGACCTCACCGACCGCGTCGTCGTGCTGGTCGACGACGTGCTGTTCACCGGGCGAACGGTGCGGGCCGCCCTCGACGCCCTGTCGAACTACGGACGCCCCCGGGCCGTGCAACTGGCGGTGATGGTCGACCGCGGCCACCGTGAGCTGCCCATCCGGCCCGACTACGTGGGCAAGAACCTGCCCACCCGCCGCGACGAGCTGGTCGACGTGACCCTCGACGCAGTCCGGTTGGGTCACGCCGCCAGCGCGGAATCCGACGCCGACACGCGGGACGCACGGTCATGAAACACCTGTTGTCGATCCTCGATCTCGATGCCGGCGGCATCACCGAGATCCATGAGCTCACCGACTCCTTCGTCGAGGTCAGCGCTCGCACCATCCCCAAAGTCCCCGCCCTGCGAGGCAAGACGGTCGCCTGGCTGTTCTACGAGGACTCGACCCGCACCCGCACGTCATTCGAGACCGCCGCCCGCCGGCTGTCAGCCGACACCGTCAACTTCAGCGTCGGTTCATCCTCGGTGAACAAAGGTGAGTCGCTGCGCGACACCGCGCTGACCATCCAGGCGATGGGCGTCGACGCGATCGTGGTCCGTCACTCGGCGGCGGGCGTTCCCTGGCAGCTGGCCCGATGGCTCGACTGCTCGGTGGTCAACGCCGGCGACGGGTGGCACGAGCACCCGACCCAGGCGCTACTCGACACCTACACCCTGCGCCAGAAGTGGGGGAGTCTCGAAGGCCGGCGCATCGCAATCGTCGGCGACATCAAGCACTCACGCGTCGCCGGAAGCAACGTGCATGCCTTCACCGCCCTCGGTGCCGACGTCGTGCTCGTCGCCCCACCCACCCTGCTGCCCGTCAACGTCGACGCCTGGCCGGTCGAAGTGAGCCACAACCTCGATTCGGTCCTGCCCACCGTCGATGCCGCCTACCTCCTGCGAATGCAGCTCGAACGGCAGAAGTCGTCGCTCGTGCCCAGCCTGCGCGAGTTCAACACCCGGTTCGGCCTGACGGTCGAGCGGGCCGACGCCATGGCCCCTGACGCGGTGGTGATGCACCCCGGTCCGATGAACCGTGGAGTCGAGATCGCACCTGAGGTCGCCGATGGGCCGCGTTCGCTGATCATCGACCAGGTTCGCAACGGGGTGCCGGTCCGCATGGCGGTGCTCTATCTGCTGCTCGGAGCCGGTCAACCAGACCCGCAGGTGCCCAAGAACACGAACGTAGAAGGAGTGGTGACGATCGATGCCTGAGCTGGTTGTCAAAGGTGGCGAGGTCATCGATTCCACCGGTCGCCGGCGCGCTGACGTGGCGATCGACCAGGGCCGCATCGTCGAGGTCGGGTCCGACCTCGACGGCGATCGCGTTCTCGACGGCGCCGGTTGCATCGTCAGCTCCGGCTTGGTCGACCTGCACACCCACCTGCGCCAACCGGGCAAGGAAGAGGCCGAGACGGTCGAAACCGGTGCCCGGGCCGCCGCCCGCGGTGGATACACGGCGGTGGTGGCCATGCCCAACACCACCCCGGCCATGGATTCGGCTGCGGTGGTATCCGAGGTGCTCGAACTGGGCCGCCACGCCGCCTGCGAGGTACTCGCGTCGGGTGCCATCACCATCGGGCGCGAGGGCCAGTCGTTGTCGCCCATGGGGGAGTTGGCCGACCTCGGTGTGCGGATCTTCACCGACGACGGCACCGGCGTCCAGGACGACGGCGTGATGCGCAGGGCCATGGAGTACGCCCGCGGGCTCGGAGTCACCCTGGCCCAACACTGCGAAGTGTCGAGCCTGTCGGCCGGTACCTGCATGCACGAAGGTGAGTGGTCGACCCGCCTCGGCCTGCCCGGCCAACCAGCCG
>CAZEFG010000040.1:3446-12633 GCA_964511355.1 uncultured Iamiaceae bacterium | reverse complement strand
TGTAGCCGGGCCACATGTCGTTGCGGAACGACTCGATCACCTGGTCGGTGGCCACACCAACATGGGTGGCGCCCTCTTCGAGCAGCATCAGCAACGAGCCCACCACCGCCCGAGCCGCACCGACCTCGCGACCGTCGCCGGTCACGTGGGATGGCACAGCGAAGAAGTGCCGGAACAGCTCGTAGGTGCCGTCGATCAGGTGGACCTGCATGCCCGGCACAGTATCCCGGCGTTGCTGTCGACTGGGGTCCGAATCGTCTCGCCGGAGGGGCGGGGCGCGCTCGGAACCGGGCTCAATTGGCCAGGACCAGGCCGCAATTGCGCCGGCTCACCTGATCGAGCCGGAGCAAGGCCATCGCCCCTTCAAAGATGAGCTCATCGTCCAGCGATTCGACGGCAGCGCGGTATCCGTCGATCGTTGGTTCGGCCGCAGCCATAGCGTCGACCATCCGAACCGTGACGTCACGCACAAGGACAATGTCATCGGTGAGCTCAGGAGCGGCGAGGATCAGGCGGTCGTAGGCGTCGACCAAAGCGGGGATCTCCGCCTCAACGAGTGCTCGGACATCGGAGATCAGCGCCAGCACCCCGACTTCGATCCCGGAGCGGTCGCCTCTTTCAGCGGCCCTTTCCAACTGGCCCGACGACCGGTCAAGCTGATCCTGGACTCCACGGTCGAGGGTGATGATCTCTTCGAAGATGACGCACTTCGGATCGTTAGTCATGGCCTGCCGGGAGGGTGACTCATCCGAGGACGGCGCGGCAGATGTCGGCGTTCGGACAGCGTCGTCGGGCCCTCGCAAAGGAGGCAGCTCAGCGTGCTCCCCTCCTGCGCAACCGGCCAACATCAGCAACGCCAGCGCGAACGCGAGGAACCTAGTTCCGCCGTGGGAATTCCGCATGGGCAGAACCTTAGGCGGCGCGTCGCTGGCACCAGAGGCCGACCCTTCTATTCAGTTGTCAAGGAACGCTCGGGAAGTTGGACTCAGGCGAGTGCCACGGCGGGAGGGGACGACCCTCGACATCGGTCGGGAGGGTCGGCACCTGGATCGGCGCATATGGGATCGCCTTTGGGGTCGATCCAGCGGTAGGAGCCGGGTCGGCCTTCGAGTTCGTAGCCCTCGGCGGTGCGTTGGTCGTGGTGGAAGCTGCACAGAGGGCGCAGGTTGGAGTAGCTGGTGGGGCCACCCTTGGAGAACAGCTGCTCGTGATCGAGGTCAAGGAAGCGGTTGTTGGTGCACCCCGGTACGCCACAGCTGAAGTCGTTGACGGCGAGGACCGCCAGCCGCAGGTCTTCTTTGATGGTGCGGGTGAGCGTGGCCACCGCGGTGATGTCGCGGCCTTTGGTGACGACGGCTTTGACGATGGGGTCGTGTGCGAGCAGGTCGGCCACCACCGACGCCGGTACAGGACCCACGCCGGGGACCTGGCAGATGTCGCCCGGCTGGTGACCCACACCGGTGAACAGACTGTGGGGCACGGTGACCACGATGGCGTGACGGACCGACGAGCTACGCGCCTTGCTCCCGCAACTACCGCTGGCCCCACCGGTCATGGCCGCGTGGGCCATGGCCACCAGGGCGTCGGCCCGGTAGGCGTCGAACGGCTCGCGCTCGCCCGCCTTGCGGGCAGCTTCGAAAATCTGAGTCTGAAAATGGTCGAGCACCTTGTCGATGAACGCACCGTCGATGACGGGCAGACGGGTGGACTGCCGCCAGATTCCGTCGCGGCCCACCGACGATGAGGTGGAGCGCTCAGCCTTGGCGCGCTTGTGTTGCGCGTCGGCCCCTTCGCCTTGAGCGAGGATCTCGACACAGCGAGCCTTGAGCGAGCGACGGTTGACCTCAGGGGCGAGCGCCACCAACTCGGCTTCAGCTTCGGGATGCTGCTGGACCACGGCGGCGATGTCGGCGGCCTGGTCGACCGTGAGGTTTCCGGCTCGGAACGATTGATCGAGCAGCGGCGCCGCGGCGACGCCAGCGGCTACCGCCAGGCTGTCGCGCACCTGAGCCCGGGTCTGGCGACTGCGGTCGGCCAGGAACCCGATGGCGTCGCGGGCCCGATGACCCCGCCAGGCGTCGGAGGCTTCGATCTGCGCGGCCAGTAGCGCCTTGCCGGCCGCGGCCAACTTCTCGATGCAGTCGAGAAGGTCGAACGCAGCGAGAGCATCACTTCCAAGGAGGGACGCTGCGTCGAGAGAGGTGATGACCTCTGCTAGCCGAGCCTCGGCCTCTTTGACCGCCGTTAAGATCATACATTCGAGTATAGCAGGAAATGTAGTGAGATCAACTCATTTCATAGATTCCTGGACCGGAAATTGGTGGCTCTACGAGCCCGCTAGGGGCGAAACTCGCTCATGCTCCTGAACGTGACCGGCTCGTCCTGTGCGGGGAAAACCACGCTCCTGTGTCGAGTGGCTGAACTGCTGGATCGAGACGACGTTGACGCTGCGGACTTCGACGAGATCGGCGTTCCGGAAGATGCGGTTACCGACTGGCGACACGTCGCCAACGAGCAGTGGATACAGCGAGCCCTCGACCTCCAGAGTCAAGGTCGCCACCTACTGATAGCGAGTCAGACACCACTTGGAGAACTGCTCGCCACGCCGTCGGCAGTCGAGCTTGACGCCATCTCCAACTGCGTGGTCGATGTCGCCGACGGGGACCGGGTGCGGCGGCTCAGGCAACGGGACTCCGCAAAATGGTCGGAGGAGACACTGGAAGCCTTTGTGCGGTGGGGTAGGTGGCATCGACACCACGCTCAAGATCCGTCGCACCTGCCCGACGTCATCGTGAAACCCTCCTCGGTGCCGATGGCCTGGGACCGGTGGGCCGACTGGGACCCGATGACCCGCGGTGGGCCACAGCATTGATCGATACGACCGACCGTTCCATCGATGAGGCCGCGCGGGAACTGCTCGGGTGGGTCGCTGAGCAACTGTGTCAGCTCAGCGACGGAACGTTGCCGCTGCGGAAGGGCTGGCACCAGTAGGGATGGAGCGCCGATAGCGACCACCCGCGCCGCCGGACAGGAGCAGCCGCAGGCGCCAACCGGCGATCAGTGGGCGTGTTGGGAGCAGTCGCCGCCGTGACCTTCGAGGCCGGCAAAGGGTCCGCATGGGTGGGGGACCAACCACACGTGCATCATCGCCTGACCCACCCGAAACTCGCCGAAGGCGCACTCGCCGGGGGTGGGAGTAGTGCCGACTACCCGGTCGCCGATCCAGCACAGATCCTGGTGGTCGTGCCAGGTGGTGAGGGTGCCGGCGATGTCGGGCACGTCGTCCATGGTGGTTCCCGGCGGCATGATGAACATCGCCGAAACCAGCTCCTTGCTGCCGTCGGGATTGACTCGGAACACGATCGACTCGGGTCGGCTGGGATCGAGGGTGATCGGGTCCATCCGCAGAACCGGGTGGCTGAAGTGTTCGTATCCGGTGATGCCGTCGCCGATCGATAGGTAGCCCTCGGCCTCGACGCTGGCCGGGTCGCTGAACCGGGCCATCTCGCGCTGCACGTCGTCATAGAGGGCCTTAGCGGCGGCCCGTTGCTGGTCGGTCAGCCGCGGGTCGTCGAAAGAGATGATGGGGTCGTCATGGTCATAGGCCGAGCCGGCGGTCCCGTGATCGTGCCCCTCGCCAGCGTCGTCATCGTCGCCGTGGGAGTGGACGACGGCTTCGTCGTGATCATGAGCCTCGCCAGGCGCATGGGAATGGTCGGAGCCGGGGTCGTGGTCGTGGCTGTGCTCGACCGCCAAGGCGGGCACCGCCGCCACCAGCAAGATCACCGAGGCGATAGCCGCGACTGGGGTGGCAGTAAGGGGCCGAGGGAGCGGCACCCCGACGAGCGCGACGAAAGCCCCCGCCGCAGCCACCACCGCCAACGCAAGCGCCATCAGGTCCTGAACGCCAACCGAGATCGGCTCGGCCATGGCCTCGATCACGGGCCAACCCACGGTGGCGGCCGCCGCCCACGACAGGACCATCCCCCCGTTGACCGCCAGACCCACCGCCGCCACGACCGGCCGGGGACGCATGATCGCTGCCACCGCCCAAGCGACCTGAACCACCACTGCCAGGGCGAAGGCCACAGCAAGGGAGCGGGCCTCGCGGTGGGAGGCCGCAGCACCGGCGTGGATCAGCCCGGCTGCGGCCGACGCTGCGGCCGCCACCAGCAACGCTGATCGTCGCTCCGGTGCCGATGGGGCCGGCGCCCCAGAATCAGAACCGACATCGGGCTCAGTGGTCGTGGGCACAGGAACCTCCGTGGCCTTCCAACCCGGCGAAGGGCCCGCAGGGGTGGGGCACCAGCCACACGTGCATCATGGGTGCGGTCCCCCGGAACTCGCCCCGCGGGCACGATCCGTCCGAGCCGACCCGGCCCACGACGCGGATCCCGTCCCAGCACAGATCCTGATGGTCGTGCCAGACCGTGAGGGGTCCGGCGATGTCGGGAACGTCGTCCATGGTCGAACCGGGCGCCAACAGATACATCGCCGACACGATGTCGCGGGACCCGTCGGGATTCACTCGCGCCACGATCGACTCGATCCGGTCGGGGTCGAGGTCGACGCCATCGGTCATGAAGCCGGGATGGATGAAGTGCTCGAATCCGGTGATCCCGTCGCCGATCGAGACATAGCCCGCCGCCATGACGCTCTCCACGTCGGGATACTCGGACATGCCGGAGGTGGTCTCGTCGATGAGCCGTCGGGCCGCGTCCCGCTGCGCCGGGGTGACGCGCGGGTCATACAGCGAGATCACGGGCTGGTCGTCGTGATCGTTGTGATCGCCGTGAGCGTGTTCGGGCGTCGACGTCTCAGCCGCCGCAGGCCCGGATGCCGATTCGTCGCCCGCACCCACGCCGACACCTCCTGCGTCGCCGACAGCCAGACCGTCGCCGTCAGCGGATTCGACACTCCCCGCGTGATCGGGGTGGTGTCCGCCCAAGAGAGCGGGGAGACCGACCACCAGGCCGAACCCGACGAACACCACCGCACCCATCGACTTCAATGCCCGCTCGGGCTGGGCCAGCACCCACCCCGCCCACCCCAGGTGGAAACCGGCCCCAAGGGCCAAGGCCACCGACTGGACGGGATCGCCCTCTTGCAGCCCGGCTCCAACCGCGTAGGCGACCCCCAGGGCAACAGACACCAACGCCGCGACCGTCAGGACCGCCGGGGAAACAACAACGTCACCAGGGTCGGTGCCCGGATGGTCTTCGAAGTGCCTCATGTGTGCGCCCCCCGCACGACGGCCCCGCCGGGGCGACGGGAGATCAATGCTACGCGCGAGACCGGCGGGAGCGTCGGACAGGACCGCCTTGGATCAAAGGGCGTCGGACCAGGGGACTACACACTCCCAGATCTCCTTCAGGGGCCGGTCGTCATCGAGGCGACATTGGATGTCCTTCACCAGCGGCCCCGTGCGCACCTCCACGGACAGCCGCCCGGATCTGGCCCCGTCGGGCTGATCGGGCTGGGCCACGTTGACGTTCACCACCGACAGCACCAACTGAGCCGCCAGCAACAGCGCGACCCACCGGGCCGACATGAGTCCGCTAGCGGCCAGGACCAGGACCAGGCACACGAACGCCGGGATCAGGTGCGCCAACTTCCACGGGAACGACAAGAACAATGCCTGGGAGGCGATGAACCCGAACACGCCGAACCGCAACGGAGCCGAACGTCCCCAGACCGCCAGCCCCTGGCGGACCAGCCCTGGCACCAGCCCCAGGATCAAGACGATCACCACCGGCCCGAAGAAGTAGAAGTTCTTGACCGCGAAGCGACCGACCTGGGCCACGATTCCGCCGGACTGGGGGGCCGAGTCGAACATCGCCCAGCCCATCGTCACCGCCGGGACGAGAAACACCAGGCCGACGAGCAACCCGGTGATGGCCCCCGTCTTGACCAGAAAGACCCGGTCGGCGCGCTCGGCATCGTCGGCCACGAAATCGGCCGCCAGTGCTGCCGCCACCAGGAAGACCGTCGAGAGTCGACACCCCACCGCCAACGCGTAGAACACCGCGGTCGGGCCGACGCGACGCGATAGCTGCAGGTTGAATCCGACGAGCATCAGCCCGAGCGCCCAGAGGAAGTCGACCACCGAGGTGCCCGCGATCCAGACGAAGGGGTTGACCAGGACGATCAACGCGTACCAAGACGCGAAGGGGAGACCGTGGCGGTCGAGCAGCCGGAAGACCGCCAACGCGGTGATCGCCGCCATCGCCAGCGATCCGAGGTTCACCAACAGGGTTCCCCCGACGGCGTCGAGGACTCCGACGATCGACTCGAACACCGGCGCCCCCGGCGGACGGGACGCGTCGTAGGAGCCGTCGATGATCGACTGCCCGGAGCGCAAGACGTTGTATACGTCGAGATCGGTGCCCGGCCCGAGGAAGGTCAGCGGCAGGAAGCCAAAGACAAGAACTGCCAGACCGATGACGGCTAC
This sequence comes from uncultured Iamiaceae bacterium, assembly GCA_964511355.1. Lineage (GTDB taxonomy): Bacteria > Actinomycetota > Acidimicrobiia > Acidimicrobiales > SKKL01 > SKKL01. The sequence continues at coordinate 6,182 of CAZEFG010000040.1, read as the reverse complement.
CCGGCGGTCGAGGCGGCTGAGCCACGACGGCTCCGGATCGGCGATGGCGGTCAAGAGCGGTGAGCGTAGGTCAGTGGTAGATCCCGGTCCCAAGCCGGGTTACCCCGAACCACAGCACTGCGCCAGCACCTGCCCTCGGGGACCCGATGAGCTGTCTTGTTGGTATGAGTAGACACCAACCACCCCAGTGGTCGACAGGACCAGGTCGATCTGGGTCAATGCCGCGTCGACTGGGTTGAGGTAGGCCCCGACCCCGACCCCGACCCGTCCGGGATGACGCTCAGCGACCTCGCCGGCGAAGGCCACCCATTGGCGAAACCACCCAGCATGCTCGGCGTTCTCCTCCCGGGTGTAGGCCATGGCCATCACGAAATCGACCAGATCCTCATCCAGCCACGACGGCCAGTCCTGGAGGTACTCGGCCGCCGCTCGGGTACCGGCGAAACCGCCCGGAGAGTTGACCGGCCCCTGGCCACCGGCGATCACCGCAGCGCTGAGCAACGCCCCGGGGCGGGCGTCAGCCAGCGCCACATGTGCCCGTTCCATCAGGGCGGCGGTCCGTCCCTGTCGCCACCGCACCCACTCGGCATCGGCCGGTGACGGGTGATCGCTGCGACCGGTATCGGACTGGAACTGGGCGAGCACCTCGGGGTGGTAGCCCCAGGGGGCTCCGTCGTAGCGCACATAGTCCAGGTGGATCCCGTCGACCTCGTAGCGACCGGCGATGTCGGTGATCATTGCGGCGACGTGGTCGTGAACTGCGGGAAGCGCCACGTCGAGGTAGTCCCGGCTCACGGTGCCGCTGTAGCCCACCGTCATCCACGAGTCGTCGCTGTCGGGGCCGTGCCGCACCCACACATGGTCTTCCGGCATCTCCAGGGTGTCGTACTGGTGGTGGTACACCGGCGCCACCACGAACCAGGCGTGGAGCTGGATTCCCCGGTCATGGGCTCCCTCCACCAGCGCCTCGAGCACGTCGAGCCCCGCGGTCAGCCCCGGATCGGGCGTCGACGGCAGATGGTTCGAATCGAAATAGGCGTCGTGGCGGCGCGCAACCTGGGCGAACACCGCCTCGATACCCGCGGCCTCGACCTCGTCGAGTAGTGCTTCGACCCCGGCCGGGGTCTTGATTGTGTCGTCGAAGAGGTGCACCCACACGCTGGTGGCGGGCACCTCTACCTCGACCGGCATGGTCACCGTCGTGGGGGTCGGCCGCCCGATCGCCCTCGGCGGGTCCGTCTGTGCCGGCCGCGTCGACGAGGACTCAGATGACGAGTCGGTCGGCCTGGAGGTCCCGGTGACGTCCGATTCGCCGTTGGTGCACGCCGCCAACGCCAGTATCAACGCCGAGGCCACCACCAGGGCGCGCCCTACGGCGCTCTGCCCAGCCCTCCGCTGGTCGCGTCGCCAACTCATGGAGAGCGACGGTACCGCCCGGGGCCACGCCATCGGTCTATCGTTCCCATCGGCCGGATTCGGGCCTGAGGGGGACGTGGGGGATGAAGCACGACACAGGTAGCACCGTCCGCCCTGGTCAGGCCGCGCCGTGACCACCTCTTCATCCCGGTTCGGATTCGTTCCCATCCTGCTCGCGGTTCTGGCTGGGCTAGGTGCCGTCATCGTCATCGCCACCGATCAGGATCAATCCCGACCCGAGGTCTGGATCGGCGGAGCGGCGCTTCTCGGCATCGTGTTGGTCAGCTGCGAGTGGTGGCAGCGCCGCCAGCTCATCCGTTCGGCCGACCAAGCAATCCACGCCCTGATCGACGCTGAAGCCGAACTACGAGAGCGCGAACGCCAGCTGCAGAACCACGTCGCCCGCCAGGCCAAGATCCTGCGCATGGAGCGTGAGATCGCCGGTAGCGACGACACCGGCTTCGTCGCCCTCACCGCGGCCCGCGCCGCCAGCACGGTGTCGGCCGCCAAGCTCGCCTCGGTCTGGACCTTTGACCACGAAGGCGCCTCGATGCGACTGCTGGCCCAGAGCACCTGGGACCGCCCAGGCCAGGAACGCGGCCGCTGGCTCCCGGTGGCCGAAGGGCCGATCGGCGCCGCCATCGCCGAGCGGCAGCCCATCGGCGCCGAGGTCGACGGCTTCACCCACTGGGTATGGCCCCTGGTCGTCGGCAACCGCATCATCGGCGTGATGGAACTGGTCGAGGGGTCGGTGGCGATCGACGACGCCATCGGCGACGCGGTCTCGACCCTGGCCATCCACGCCGCCTCCGCGTTGGAGGCCGCCCGGCTCCACACCGAAACCCGAGAGCTAGCTCGTATCGACCCGCTCACCCGCCTGCCCAACCGCCGATCCTTCGACGAAGACCTCGAACGCTCCCGCGAGCTCGCCCGCCGCCACGGTCATCCGGCGGCGCTGATCATGATCGACCTCGACCACTTCAAGAACATCAACGACACCTACGGACACCCCTACGGCGACGAAGTCCTCCAGCGGGTGGCCGAGGCACTCCAGGCAGTGCTGCGGCGCAGCGACACCGCGTACCGCTTGGGAGGCGAGGAGTTCGCAGTGCTGGCTCGCGAGACCGACCTCAAGGGCGCCCAACTCCTGGCCGAGCGGCTCAGGGTCGAGGTCGAATCCACCTGCGGCACCGGCGAGCCCGGCCGTCCAGCGATCACCGCCAGCTTCGGCGTGGCCGAACTGGGCACCCGCGAGCCCGACACCGCGAAGCTCGTGTCGGCTGCCGACATGGCCCTCTACGACGCCAAGCGGGGCGGTCG
>CAZEFG010000040.1:0-3346 GCA_964511355.1 uncultured Iamiaceae bacterium | reverse complement strand
GCCACATGACCCGAGACCTCGCATCGCTCGGACTCGACGATCACCGCGTCGACCAGCGCTCCCGAGACCAGTTCGGCCAGTTGCTCGAACCACTCGGTTAGCTGAGTCCCGTGCGGAACCTCGTCGGCGGTGACCACGATGTTGGGGTGGAACTGGTACTCGTCCTCGGGATCGACGGCGACCATCACCAGGCCGTCGACATCGAAGTAGACGTCCCACTCCGCAGGCAGGGTGATGGTGAAGGCCCCAGAGGGGTGGGTGTGTTCAAGCATCAGGTCTCCGCTCGATTCCGTATTGCGCAGCCAGTAGATCAGCCCGCTTGCGCGCTCGGGCGAGCGCGAACATCACAATGCGATCACCCGCCTCGATCACCAGCCTCCGACGCCACCGTCCGCCCAGCCACCAGCTACCAGGCACCTCGACCTTGCCCGCTCCAGGGCTTCCTGCTGGCCCGGCATCGGCCGCGACCGTCGTCACCGCCGTCAGCCGTTCGGCGGGATACACCGCACCCGACAGTTCTCCCGCCCCCAACACCTCGTCGTCGGCATCGACGAAAAAGCCCAGTCCCGGCTCATAGACGACCAACCAACCCTTGGGCACCACGTATCCGAAAGCCCAGGAGGGGTCCGCAACCGCATTCTCTTTTGGCCAGGGGATCTGCCAGGCCTTCCAACGGGCTCTCGGAAGGTGAGGGGCAAAGGCCTGCGCGATCCGAACCTCGCCCTGGGAGGTGCCGCCGCCATCGACGGCGGGGCGGTCACGGACAGGAAAGGGACCAGGCCCCCACGGCGGGAACTTCCGGTAGTAGGGGCGCAACCACCCGGGCACGGCCCAGCGCGGCAACCGCCAGAACGCCCCCATCATGCCCAGCACGAAACCAGCGAACAGGACGGCCACCGCCACCACCCAGAAAATCACCGGCAGGCGAACCCATTCGGCCAGCACCGCCAACATCATGGCCATACCCATGGTGGGCAGGACATAGAGAGGTAGGTCGGGCCCATGGGCATGGCGAGCCCAGTCGCGCCACCTCCCCGTCCAGGCCAGCCAGGAGGCTGCGAACAACACCACCGCCAAGGCCGAGAGGGCCACCCCGTCGAAGGGGGTCAAGACGGGCTAGCCCACCTGATGAACCCGCCGATCGCATCCTTGGCACCGCCGGCCACATCGCCCACCCGGTCGCCCACCCAGTCAGCCCCATCGCCTAGGGCGTCCTTGGCCGCACCCGCGGCGTCGCCGACACGGTCGCCCACCCAGTCGATCCCGCTCCCGACCGCATTGGCGCCGCCTCGCATCTTGTCCCAGGCATAGGACCCGACTCGGCCACCGATCTCTGACCCGACCACTGCCCCAACGGCGCCGCCAATCACCGCGCCAGCCCCGGTTCCGAGGACCGGTACGGGGATGAACGAGCCGATCACCGCGCCCGCCGCGGCACCGGCCTTCATCCCCAGCACCGCGCCGCCGGTGGCAGCTCCACCGACGACCAAGGTGGCTCCGGCGGTTCGGGTGACCTGTTGGCTCGTCGACAGGGACGGATCGTTGCGGACCTGGTTGAACTCGCCGAGCCCAGCGCCGCCGAAGGTCAGGACGGTGCCGATCGGCCCCGCCCGCCGGGCGATCCGCTGTGCTCGATACCAGGCCGAGTTGGGAACGTAGGAGAGCCTGAGTACCTCCTGGGGACCTCCGACCCTCACCAGGTGGCCCCGCCGCCAGTATGGGGCTCGACCCTCGGGACGCACCCAATGGCCTTGCCGGTGGGTGATCCGCTGATGGAACTCGGTGGTGTGAACGGTGTACAGCCGTGGTCCTCGGTAGGACAAAGCCCCTCGCTCGATGGCGGTAATACCGCGATCTGCCCATGGGACCCCGAGACCAAGGAGATGGAAGGGGTCGAACGATCGCTCCGACTCAGGAGTCAACAAGCTCAGCTGGAGAAGTTGCTGGACCACAGGGCGGCAACCCTCGACCGTGGTCGTAGCGCTACGCACCGCTTGGCGCCATAGGGCGACCGCCTCCGCGTGAGCCTGTTGGGCCTGGTTGTACTGCGCCTGCGCGGCATTGATCTGGCCCATCAGAGCCCCCAGGCTCCCGTCTTCGGCATCGGCGGTGTGGAGCTGTCCGCTCAGCGTCTGGATCGTGGCCGCCGCCGCATCCATCTGGGCCTCGTACTCAGCGAGCTGGGTGGCGATGACCTCGGCGGTCACCGACAGGTTGACCACCGCTTGTCGACACGCTTCCAAGGCGGTGAGCGCCGGTGCCAACGCCGGCGCCACCGCCGCGCCCTGGTTCTGCAAGAACTCCGAATCAGGCGACTGCCAGCTGGCCGCCAGCCCGTCGACCATCGATTCGAGGCCCTCCTTCAATACGCGGAGCTTGCCTTCGGTGGTCTCGATCTGGCCCCCTGCGGTACTTAGCGCCGTCGACGCCTGGAACAGATCGCTCGAACGGGTCACTGGGGGAACCGGTCCTGGGCGATGGTCTCCTGGCGCACTTCGTCGACGAAGTCGGCGACCACCTGAACTTCCTGGCGGAGCCCCTCTCGGCCCGCCGCTTCGTCGTTGAGGATGCCCTGCACCCCCATGAGGACTTCAGCCGCTTCGTTCGACTGGGGTACCGCCACGCAGGCCAGGTCGGCCAAGGTTTGAGCCAGGAGGTCCAGCTCCTCGACCAGAGCTTGGGCTCCATCTGTATCGATCCATACCGTCAAGGCAGACCTCCGCCGTTACTCGCCACAGGAGCATCGATGATATTCGGCTCCGCCGGGCGTGACCAGATCCCGATCAGCGATCGGACGCCCTCAACCAGGAAAGCCGGGGACGCCTTCGTCGAGCTGCACGCCGGCGGAGTTCAAGAAACCGGAGATCATCCGGTAGTAACCCGCGAGCATCAACAGCTCGACCAGCTGTTCTTCGTTCCAGCGCTCGGCGAGTTCGCCCCAGGTGGCGTCGCTCACGCAGTCGTCGTCGCACAGTTCGTCGGCCATGGCCAACAACGCCCGATCACCAGCTGACCATTCGTGCGACGAGTCGTCGCTGGCCAGGGCGGCGATCTCGGCGTCGGTGAGACCGACCCGCTTGCCGATGACGACGTGCTGGCCGAACTCGTACTCCGAGCTGGCCCGATGTCCGACCCGCAGGATGACGATCTCGCGCTCGCGTTCGGGGATGGTGCCCTTACCGAGAAACGCACCGCCGAGCAGCACCGCCCGGTTGGCCACCCGGCGGTTGTGGATCAAGGTGGCGAAGATGTTGAGCGGCGGACGACCCTGCCGGGTGCCCGCCCGCTCGAGGACCTCGGCCTGTTCGGGAGTGGGACCTGTGACCGGCGCCAGCCGGGGAACCGA
>CAZEFG010000039.1:0-12678 GCA_964511355.1 uncultured Iamiaceae bacterium | reverse complement strand
ACACCACCGGCGTGCTGGCCAAGTTCGCCAAGCTGGTGCAGGGTGCCGAGCGCGGCGCCATCACCGAGCCGTGAACCTGCACATGGCGCTGCAGCGGCCATCAACGCAGTTGCCATCAACGGATGCTTCCTGGCACACTTGGCGCCGTGAACATCACCCGCGACCTCGTAGTAGTGATCTAGCGCACGCCGCTTTCACCCGTCGCGTGCGCACCCTCGACCTCCCCGACGGGGGGTCGTCGTCGTTTTCAGCACCTTTTCCGACAATCCCTGTTCCGAGAAGTAGGACCTAGAACATGCAGATGAACGGTGGACAAGCACTGATCAAGAGCCTCGAGATGGAAGGCGTCGAGGTCATCTTCGGACTCCCGGGGGGTGCGATCCTGCCGGTATATGACCCGATCATCGATTCGCCGATCCGCCATGTCCTGGTCCGTCACGAACAAGGGGCCGGCCACATGGCCGAGGGCTACGCGCATGTGACGGGCCGGCCGGGGGTGGCCATGGTCACCAGCGGTCCCGCCGCCACCAACATCGTCACGCCGCTTGCCGATGCCTATATGGACTCGGTGCCCATGGTGGTCATCACCGGCCAGGTGGGCACGGCCTCGATCGGCACCGACGCATTCCAGGAGGTCGACACGGTCGGTATCACCCGCTCTGTCACCAAGCACAACGAGCTGGTCACCGACGCCGCCGACATCCCCCGGGTTATCCGAGAGGCGTTCCACATCGCCACCACGGGGCGACCCGGTCCGGTGCTGGTCGATATCCCCAAGGACATCGTCGACCCCACCAACCCTCGTTCGGCGATGGAGTGGTACTGGCCCGACACCGTCGACCTACCCGGCTACACACCCGCGGCTCGGGGCGATTCGGCGGCGATTCGCCGAGCGGCCGAGCTGATCCGGGAAGCGCGTCGGCCGGTGCTCTATGTCGGTGGCGGCATCCTGAAGTCCCGGGCGGCTGAGGTTCTGCGCGAGCTAGCCGAGCTGACCGGCATTCATGTGGTCACCACTCTGATGGCTCGCGGTGCGTTCCCCGACAGCCACCCCTTGGCGCTCGGCATGCCGGGCATGCACGGCACCTACACCGCCATCACCGCCATGCAGCAGTCCGACCTTTTGGTGGCGCTCGGAAGCCGCTTCGACGACCGGGTCACCGGCAAGCTCGACGGTTTCGCCCCTGACGCCAAGATCATCCACGTCGACATCGATCCCGCCGAATTGGGCAAGGTCCGCCGACCCGACGTGGCCATCACCGGCGACTGCCGCCTGGTCATCGAAGAACTGGTCGAGGTGATTCGTTCGGCGGGTGGTGCCGAGACCCAGGCGGATCGCAGCGAGTGGAAGTCGCGGATCAGCGGGTGGCAGGAGCGCTTTCCGCTCAGCTACGAGCCGTCAGCGCCGGGTGAGGCTCTCAAGCCCCAGTACGTGCTTGAGCAGTTGCGTGACTCCCCGTCGACGCCCGACGACACGATCGTGGTGTCGGGAGTGGGCCAGCACCAGATGTGGACCAGCCAGTACTGGGGATTCAACCATCCCTATACGTGGGTCAACTCCGGCGGTCTGGGCACGATGGGCTTTGCGGTGCCGGCCGCGGTTGGGGCCAAGGTCGGCAAACCCGACCGCACGGTGTGGGCCATCGACGGCGACGGCTGTTTCCAGATGACCGCCCAGGAACTGGTCACCGCGGCGGCGGAGCGGATTCCGGTGAAGGTGGCGATCCTGAACAACGCCTACCTCGGGATGGTCCGGCAGTGGCAGGAGATGTTCTACGAGGAGCGGTACTCCGAGGTCTATCTGTCGCCTGACCTGCCTGATTACAAGATGTGGGCCGAGGCGATGGGTTGTGTCGGGATGCGGGTCGAGTCGCCCGAAGAGGTGCCGGCCGCGATCGAAAAGGCCAACTCGATCAACGACCGTCCGGTGGTGATCGACTTCCGCACCGACTCGCGCGAGAAGGTGTTCCCCATGGTTCCGGCCGGAGCCACCAACTCCGAGGTCGTCGTGCCTCCGTCGCAGAGGGATCAGGCCCGATGACCGAACCCCGTCACCACACCCTCAGTGTCCTGGTTCAGAACCGGGCGGGAGTCCTGGCCAGGGTCGCTGGTCTGTTCGCTCGCCGGGGCTACAACATCGAGTCGCTGGCCGTGGCCCCGACCGACGACGAGAGCCTGAGCCGGATCACCATCGTCGTCGATGTCGAGTCCTCGCCTCTCGACCAGATCGTCAAGCAGTTGTTCAAGCTCATCAACGTGGTCGAGATCAGCGAGCTCGACCCGCGTCACTCGGTCGAGCGCGAGCTGTTGTTGGCCACGGTCAAGGCCGAAGGCGAGGAGCGCGCTCGTGTGCTCGAGCTGGTCCAGATCTTCGAGGCCAAGATCTTGAACGTCGGTCATTCGGCCATGACCGTGTCGCTCGAAGGCGCACCGATCAAGGTTGACGACTTCGAAGAGTTGTTGCGTCCCTATGGGATTGTCGAGCTCCAGCGCACCGGCCGGGTGGCGCTACCCAAGCTCGATCGGTCACTCTGATCGACGCACTCACGCTCTAGTTTCCATCGCCCCAACTTCAGTCCCGAGCGGGACGCTGAACAGGAGAAAGCCCCCGTGGCCAACGTTTTGTACGAAAAGGATGCTGACCGGTCGCTGATCGCCAACCGCAAGGTGGCGGTGATCGGCTATGGATCGCAGGGGCACGCCCACGCGTTGAACCTCAAGGAGTCCGGGATCGACGTGCGGGTCGGTCTGCGTGACGGGTCGTCCTCGACGGCCAAGGCCGCCGAGGCCGGTCTGCGGGTGCTGCCGATCGCCGAGGCCGCGGCTGAGGCCGACTTGGTGATGATCTTGCTGCCCGACACCGAGCAGAAGGATGTGTACGAGGAGTCCATCGCTCCCCACCTGGTCGACGGCGACGCTGTCTTCTTTGCCCATGGGTTCAACATCCGCTTCGACCAGATCGTGCCCGCGGCCGGGCTCGATGTGGCCATGGTCGCGCCGAAGGGGCCCGGTCACCTGGTGCGGCGTACCTACACCGAGGGTGGCGGTGTGCCGTGTCTGATCGCGGTCGCCCAGGACGCTTCCGGTTCGGCCGAGGCGTTGGCGCTGGCTTATGCCGATGCGATCGGTGGCGCCCGCGCCGGAGTGCTGCGGACGACCTTCGAAGAAGAGACCGAGACCGACCTGTTCGGCGAGCAGGTGGTGCTGTGTGGCGGCGTCACCGCTTTGGTGCAGGCTGGTTTCGAGACGTTGGTCGAGGCGGGCTATCAGCCGGAGTCGGCCTATTTCGAGTGTCTCCACGAGCTGAAGCTGATCGTCGACCTCATGTACGAGCAGGGCATCGGGGGTATGCGCTACTCGATCTCTGACACCGCTGAGTACGGCGACCTCACTCGTGGGCCGCGGATCATCAACGATTCGGTCAAGGCCGAGATGAAGACGATCCTGGGTGAAATTCAGTCGGGAGCGTTCGCCGAGGAGTGGATCGCTGAATCGCGTTCGGGTCGGGCCAAGTTCCATGAGCTGGAGCGCAAGGGTGCCGAGCATCAGATCGAAAAGGTTGGCGAGGAGCTGCGGGCCATGATGCCGTGGATCTCCGAGGGCAAGACTCGGGTGCAGGACATCTCCGGCGGCTGAGCCGACCCCCCCAAGCCGCCCCGCCCCACCGGCATACCTCGGGGCCGATTCGGCGCCGAATCGGCCCCGAGATTTAACACCAGCTTGGACACGGGTGCTGCCACCCGGATAAATCCGACTAGCAAGGTCGGGAATTGCTCCTGTAGGCTGCGGCCCGACCTGTCACAGGAGGACCGATGACCGACCGCGAGCTGGGTTTCGAGACCCGCCAGATCCATGCCGGCCAGCAGGCTGACCCCACTACTGGTGCAGTGGTGACGCCGATTTACCAGACCACGGCGTACCAGTTCAACAGTGCCGAGCATGCGGCGAACCTGTTCGCGCTGGCCGAGCCCGGCAACATCTACACCAGGATCATGAACCCCACCCAGCTGGTGTTCGAGACCCGCATGGCCAGCCTCGAAGGTGGCATCGCCGAGACCGCCGCCGGGGTCCCCGGGGCGTTGGCCGTGTCCTCAGGTCAGGCCGCGGAAACCCTCGCCATCCTCAACCTGGCGGGCGCCGGCGACCACATAGTTTCCTCAGCAGCGCTCTATGGCGGCACCTACAACCTGTTCAACTACACGCTGCGCAAACTGGGGATCGAGGTCACGTTCCTCGAGGATCCCGACGACCTCGACGCTTGGCGTTCCGCGATCCGCGACAACACCAAGGCCTTCTACGGCGAGTCGATCGGCAATCCTCGCAACGACATCCTCGACATCGAGGGAGTCGCCGGGGTAGCCCACGAGAACGGAATCCCCCTGGTCATCGACAACACCGTGGCCACCCCTTATCTGATTCGTCCCATCGAGTGGGGAGCCGACGTGGTGGTGCACTCGGCCACCAAGTTCATCGGTGGCCACGGAACTTCGATCGGTGGGGTCATCGTCGATGGGGGACACTTCGACTACGCGGCCAGCGGGCGTTTCCCCGGGTTCACCGAGCCGGACCCCAGCTACAACGGGCTTCAGTACTTCCCCATGCTGGGCCACGGTGCATACATCGCCAAGGCTCGGGTCCAGTTGCTGCGCGATATGGGCACCGCCATCAGCCCCCAGAACGCGTTCTATTTCCTTCAGGGCCTTCAGACATTGAGCTTGCGGATGGAGCGACATGTCTCCAACGCGAAGGCGGTCGTCGAGTTCCTCGACGGACACGATCAGGTCGAGTCGGTGGCCTACGCAGGCCTTCCCTCGAGCCGTTGGCATGAGAAGGCGTTGAAGTACGCGCCGCTGGGTGCCGGCTCTCTTCCCGCCTTCATCATCAAGGGCGGCCAGGAGGCGGGCCGCCGTTTCGTAGAGGCGCTCGATCTGCACTACCACGTTGCCAACATGGGCGATACCCGCAGCCTGGTCATTCAGCCCTCGACCACCACCCACAGCCAGCTCACCCCCGAGGAACAGCTCAAGGCTGGAGTCCATCCCGGGCTCGTGCGCCTGTCGGTGGGAATCGAAACGGTCGACGACATCATCGCCGACCTCGAACGGGGATTCGCCGCTGCCGCTGGCTGATAGCCCGTCAGCTTCAGGAGGATCATCCATGAGCGCTGGGTCGATCGCGTCGCGGTCGGCCCGGCGGTCGTGGATGTCAGGAGGCGGAATCGGCGGCGGCAGGGGAGCGTCGCGGTATCGCCCGCGAGGCGATGGAGACGACGGTGGTAGGCCGTAGACCCCTCGTCGAACCCGGATCACTCGGTTCGCGTCGGCTTCGTAGCCCAACGCATCGCCGAGGGTCTTGACCGGGTCTGATGCCGCCGCCACGTAGTAGCCGTAGCGATGGATCGCGTCGTGCAGATCGCGAAGGCCCATGGCTCCGTGGCGCCGCAGGATGGCCCGGCAGGTTCGACGGAGGTCAGGTCCCCATAGGGGTACGGCGTCGTGGGCTATGGGGTCGAGGGTCGGGTAATCCACGGCCGGTGGTCGCCGGCCCTTGTGTTGGGGGTCCACTGGCCACAGGACGCCTCGTAGGTCGCCCAGTTCGCCGAGGGTGGCGATGCGTTCGTCGGTGAGAGCCCGGAGCTGATGGTCGAGCTGTGAGAGTCGGGCTAAGGCGCGGTCACGCTGAATTTGGAGACCTCGTCGCGCTTGGCCGCCAAGGCGGGCCCTGCGGCGATTCGATGCCAGCCAAGCACTGGCGGGTGAGTCGAGTCGGTGGCGGTTCTGATGGTTCGACACGTCGTTGTCCTGTTCCTGTGCCGTGGGGTTGCATAGGACGCCGAGCGTCGAGGGGGTGGGGCCGGTGGGCCGATAGGACAACTATGACGACGGGGTGTGACATTGAGCGCGGCCACCCACCCGGCGGCGCGATGGCGGGGCCGATTCGGCGCCGAATCGGCCCCGGGGTGTGAGGCGCTTGAGGGGCGGGCGGCCTGGGGCTAGAGCCGGTCGACCACGAAATCGATACAGGCGCAGAGCGCAGCGATGTCGTCGGGGTCGATGGCGGGATACATGGCCACGCGCATCTGGTTGCGTCCGAGTTTGCGGTACGACTCGGTGTCAACGATTCCGTTGGCCCGCAGCACAGCGGAGATCCCCAGCGCATTCACATCGTCGTCGAAGTCGATGGTGGCGACGGTGCGGGATCGCATTTCGGGATCTGAGACGAACGGAGTCGCAACCGCAGAAGCCTCAGCCCACCCGTAGATCGTTTCGGCTGAGCGGTCGCAACGGCTGGCGGCGAACTCGAGGCCACCGTTCTGATTGATCCACTCGATCTGTTGGACGGCGAGGAAGACCGTCGCCAACGCCGGCGTGTTGTAGGTCTGGTCCTTGCGCGAGTTGTCGAGCGCGATCTTGAGATCGAGCGATCCAGGAATCCAGCGGTCCGATGCCGCGATCTGCTCTATCCGCTCGATCGCCGCAGGCGAGCACGCCGCCAACCAGAGCCCGCCGTCCGATGCCAGGGCCTTCTGGGGCGCGAAGTAGTAGACGTCGACCTCGGCGGGATCGAAGCGCAAGCCGCCAGCCGCCGAAGTGGCGTCCACCGCCACCAGACCCTCATCTGAGGGCCGGGTCAACGGCATCATCACGCCCGTCGAGGTTTCGTTCTGCGTCAGAGCGTAGAGGTCGACGCCAGGCTCGGACATGGCCGTTGGGTGCAGTCCGGGGGCCGATTCGATGATGGTCGGGTCAGCTAGGTGGGGGGTAGCGGCCACCCCTTGGGCGAACTTGGATGAAAACTCGCCGAAGGCAAGGTGCTGGCTCTTTGACTCGATGAGTCCGAACGCGGCCATGTCCCAGAACGTCGTGGTCCCACCGTTGCCGAGCAACATCTCGTAGCCATCTGGCAACGCGAACATCTCGGCCAACCCGTTGCGCAAAGCAGCCACCATCAGCTGTACCGTCGGTTGACGATGCGATGTGCCCAGATAGCCAGCGGCCGAGTCGGCCAGCGCGGCAACTGCTTCGGCCCGAACCAGCGAGGGACCCGCCCCGAAGCGCCCGTCCCGGGGCTTCAGATCGGCGGGGATTTCAATGTTGGGAATGGGTTCGCTCACACGTGCCACTATCGCGGGCGAAGACCACCGGAGCGAATCGACTTTCGCTCCAAACATCGTGCCCGCAACCGGCAGATCCCTTGACCCTGTGTTCCCGATAGTGAGGCCCCCAAAAGCGTGTCCCCGAACCGTGTCTCTCGCCGTGTTGCGGCGATCAAACCCTCGGCAACCCTTGCGGTCGACGCCAAGGCAAAAGCGCTAACGGCGGCTGGCGAACCGGTCATCGGTTTCGGTGCCGGCGAGCCCGACTTCCCGACGCCTGACTACATCGTCGAGGCGGCGATCGCTGCCGCCGCAAACCCCTCGAGTCACCGCTACACCCCCGCGGGTGGCCTCCCCGACCTCAAAGCCGCCATCGCAGCCAAAACCCAGCGCGATTCCGGGTACGCAGTCGAGGCATCCCAGGTCGTGGTCACCAACGGCGGCAAGCACGCGGTGTACAACGCCTTTGTCACCCTCTTGGATCCTGGCGACGAAGTGTTACTTCCCGCCCCCTACTGGACTACCTACCCTGAGCCCATCGCCCTGTGCGGCGGTGTGCCTGTGGTGGTCAACGCCGGCGCCGAAGCGGGCTTTCGGGTCACCATCGACCAGCTCGAAGCAGCTCGGACGCCGCGCACCAAGGCATTGGTGTTCGTGTCCCCCTCCAACCCGAGCGGTGCGGTTTACCCCCGCGACGAGATCGAGGCCATCGGGCGATGGGCGGTCGAGCACGGGATCTGGGTCATCACCGACGAGATCTACGAACACCTCACCTACGGGGATCACACGCATCACTCCATGCCGACCCTGGTACCCGAGTTGGCCGACACCTGCATCGTGCTCAACGGCGTGGCCAAGACCTACGCCATGACCGGCTGGCGGGTCGGATGGCTCATCGGCCCACCCGACATCGCCGCCGCGGCCACCAACTTGCAGTCCCATCAGACCTCGAACGTGGCCAACGTCGCCCAGCATGCCGCTCTCGCCGCAGTGTCGGGCCCGCTCGACGCGGTGGTCGAGATGCGCAGTGCCTTCGCGCGTCGCGGGGCCCGGATGGTCGAGATGCTCTCAGCCATCGACGGCGTCACGGTGCTCGAGCCCCAGGGTGCGTTCTACGCCTATCCATCGTTCGAAGGAGTGCTCGGCCGGGAGATCGCCGGGAGAAGGCCCGCCACCACCCTGGAGCTGGCCGACATCCTGCTCGAAGAGGCCAAGGTGGCAGTGGTGCCGGGCGAGGCCTTCGGCACCCCCGGGTACGCTCGCTTGTCCTTTGCCCTCGGGGACGATGACCTGGTTGAGGGCATCGGCCGCATCGTCGACCTTCTTGCGCGATGACCGCTGAGGCTCCGTTCGGTTCGTGGCGGTCACTGATCAGCGCTCAGGCGGTGGTGGCGGCAGCCGCCTCGCTCGGTGAGGTGCGGGTCGACCCGGTGACCGGCTCGATCTGGTGGTCCGAGGGTCGCCCCGAAGAGGGCGGCAGGATTGCCCTGATCAGGCGCGATACGAATGGAGCCGTCACTGAGCCTCTACCTGAGGGATGGTCTGCCCGGACCCGCGTCCACGAGTACGGTGGCGGCGCCTGGTGGACTCATGCCGACACCGTTTGGTTTGCATCCTGGGCGGATCAGCGCTTGTGGCGGCTCGGTCCGGACGACACCGCGCCCATAGCGGTTACCCCCGAGCCCCCGGTCCCGTCGGCCTGGCGCTATGCCGACGGCGTGGTCAGCCCCGACGGGACCTGGATCGTCTGTGTCCGAGAGGCTCACTGCGGAACCGATGGGAGCCCCTACACCGAGGCGCGCAATGAGATCGTTGCCCTGCCCACCGATGGCAGTGCACCTCCCGTGGTCTTGGCTAGCGGAGCTGACTTTGTGGCCGCACCCCGTATCAATCCGGCAGGGGACCGCCTTGCCTGGTTGAGCTGGGATCACCCCCACATGCCCTGGGATGGCACCGAGTTGTGGGTGGCCGATCTCAACCTGAGCGCACCGCGACCGAGCGTTGCCGAGGTGACCCACGCGGGCGGCGGCCCCTATGAGTCCCTGGTTCAGCCCGAATGGACCCCCGAGGGCGACCTCCTGGTCTGTTCGGATCGTACCGACTGGTGGAACCTGTATCTGGTCGAACCTGAGGGACTCATCCCCCTCGCCCCGGTCGAGGCGGAGGTCTCCACCCCTCTGTGGGTGTTCGGTCAGTCCCGCTATGTCCTGGTCGACGGGCACCGACCCGTCATGGCCCTCGCGTCAGGGGGGACCGACCGTCTCGCCACGGTTGTCGACGGCGATGTCGTTCACCTCGACACGCCATACACGGCTCTCAGTTCCCTGCGGGCCGTACCCGGCGGCGTGATCGCCATCGCGGCCTCGCCGACCACCGAGCCTGCGCTGGTTCGTTTCAGCATCGACGGATCATCGGTCACGAGCGAGGTTCTGCGAGCCCCCAGGGACCTTGGCCTGGCGGTCGAGGCGATCAGCGTGCCCCGACCGATCTCGTTTCCCACCACCGGCGGCCGAACCGCCCACGGTCTCTACTACCCGCCCACGAACCCGGATCACGTGGCGCCCGCCGGTGAGCGTCCCCCGTTGCTGGTCACCATCCACGGCGGGCCAACCAGCGCCGCTCGACCTCAGCTCAGTGTGGGCACCCAGTTCTGGACGAGCCGCGGCGTGGCGGTCGTCGATGTCAACTACGGGGGATCCACGGGCTACGGACGCCCCTTCCGCCGTCAACTCGACGGGCAGTGGGGGATCGTGGACGTCGATGATTGCATCGCCGCCGCCCAGCACCTCGCCGACCAGGATCTAGCCGACCCTGAGCGTCTGTTGATCCGAGGGGGCTCAGCCGGCGGATTTACAACCTTGGCGGCGCTCGCGTTCCGAGACACCTTCGCCGCGGGTGCCAGCCACTACGGCGTGGCCGATCTTGCCGCCCTGGCCAGAGACACCCACAAGTTCGAGTCCCGCTATCTCGACGGGCTGGTGGGCCCGTACCCGGCCGACGAAGCGCTGTACCGGGAGCGGTCGCCGATCCACCACCTGGATCGCTTCGACCGGCCCCTCATCGTCTTTCAGGGGTTGGAGGACGAGATCGTGCCGCCCAATCAGGCCGAGGCCATCGTGGAGGCCCTCACCGCCAAGGGAGTTCCCGTCGCCTACGTCGCTTTCGAAGGCGAACAGCACGGATTCCGCCAGTCGGCCAACATCGTGCGGGCCCTGGAAGCCGAGCTGTGGTTCTACGGACAGGTGGTGGGGTTCACCCCGGCAGACGACATCGAGCCCGTGCCGGTGGCCAACCTCTGATTCGAGCTTGGCGCTCCCGGGGTCCGCGCCCCATCATGGGCGGATATGGCACGCATCCTCGTCACCGAACCCCTGGCCGAACGCGGCCTCGACCGTCTCCGCGAAGCAGGTCACGAGGTCGACGTTCAGCTGTCGCCCAGTCCCGAGGAGCTGCTCAACCTGGTTAAGGGCGCTTCGGCGCTGGTCGTGCGCTCGGCCACCAAGGTGACCGCAGAGGTCCTGGCCGCGGGTACCGACCTCGTCGTCGTGGGTCGGGCGGGCCTGGGCGTCGACAATGTCGATGTCGCCGCTGCAACCTCTCGCGGCGTCATGGTGGCCAACGCCCCCGGCTCCAACAGCCTCTCCACTGCAGAGCACACGATGGCCATGCTGTTGGCCCAGGCTCGCAACATCCCGCAATCGCACGGGGCTCTGGTTCAGGGTCGGTGGGAGAAGTCGAAGTGGGAGGGCACCGAGCTCTACGGCAAAACCCTGGGGGTGCTCGGACTCGGGCGTATCGGCACCTTGGTCGCCCAGCGGGCGCTTGCCTTTGGGATGCGCCTGGTGGCGTGGGACCCCTGGGTGTCGGCCGAGCGTGGTCGACAACTCGGCATCGAGATGATGGAGATCGGCGAGCTCATGGGCCAGTCCGATTTCGTCACGGTCCACCTGCTGAAGACCAAGGACAGCACCGGGCTCATCAACGACGAGTTGCTCGCCAAGGCCAAGCCCGGACTGCGCATCGTGAACGTCGCCCGCGGCGGCATCATCGATGAGGCCGCCCTCGACCGTGCCATCCGCAACGGTACGGTCGGCGGCGCCGCCCTCGATGTTTTCGCTGATGAGCCATGCACAGACTCGCCGCTGTTCGAGCTCGACACCGTGGTGGTCACCCCGCACCTGGGGGCGAGCACGGCAGAGGCCCAGGACAAAGCCGGCGTCATCGTGGCCGAGCAGATCGTGTTGGCGCTGGCCGGGGACTTCGTGCCGTTCGCGGTGAATGTCGCCGCCGCCGAGGCGGCTGAGGAGATCCAGCCGTTCCTGCCGTTGGCCGAGCGCCTCGGTCAGCTCTTTCTGGGTCTCACCGAGGGAATGCCGTCCACGATCGAGATCGAGTACCAGGGCAACCTGGCGGGATTCGACACCCGGATCGTCACGCTTTCGGTGTTGCGGGGTCTGCTCGGGGGATTGACCGACGAGCCGGTCACCTACGTGAACGCGCCGCAACTGGCCGAATCTCGGGGCATCGCCGTCCGCGAGGTCAAGACCGAAGCGGCCCGTGAGTTCGTGAACCTGGTGACCTTGCGGGGCGGGGACCACTCAATCGCGGGAACCCTTGGCGGTACCCGGGGCGAGGCCCGGATCGTCATGGTCGACCAGCACACGATCGACGTTCCGCCGGCGGCCAACATGTTGTTCGTGCGCAACGATGACCGCCCAGGGGTCATTGGCACGGTAGGCACGGTGTTGGGGGTTGCGGGGGTCAACATCGCCGACATGGCCGTGGGCCAGACCGAAGGCGGCGAATCGGCGCTGATGGTTATCGCCACCAACCAGCCGACTCCGCCGAATGTGGTCGACGAACTGCGCGAAGCCGATGGGGTCCTGTCGGTCTACTCCGCCGGTCTTAACAACGCCTGATACATCTCGGCGCCGAATCGCCGCCGAATCGGCCCCGAGATGTGGGCGCCGAATCGCCGCCGAATCGGCCCCGACATGTGGGCGCCGAATCGGTACCGAATCGGCCCCGAGTGTGTGTCTACTGGGCGATCGAGGGCTTCCAGGTAGGGCGGGTGGCCTCGTAGCTGTCGATCGCGGCCTCGTGGTGAAGCGTGATCCCGATGTCGTCGAGCCCCTTGAGGAAACGCTCCTGGGTGGCGTCATCAAGTGGGAACGACACCTCGATTCCCACCGCCGGGGCACTCACCAGTCGCCGTTCCACGTCGATCGTGATCTCAAGGGTTGGGTCAGTCTCGACGGCTCGCATGAGCGCCTCGCCTACCTCAGGACTCACCTGCACCGGGACCAGGCCGTTCTTGGTCGAGTTGTTACGAAAGATGTCGCCGAATCGAGGCGAAATGACGGCCTGGAATCCGTAATC
Source organism: uncultured Iamiaceae bacterium (assembly GCA_964511355.1). Lineage (GTDB taxonomy): Bacteria > Actinomycetota > Acidimicrobiia > Acidimicrobiales > SKKL01 > SKKL01. Next base: position 203 of record CAZEFG010000039.1, on the reverse strand, counting down.
CATGATCGCCCACACGGCGTGCTCCCGGGACGAACCGGTTCCGAAGTTCGGTCCACCGATCAAGATTGAGGCCCCGGCGTACTGAGGCTGGTTCAACACGAAGTCGCGCTCGTCGCGCCACTCCGAGAACAGGCCCACCCCAAAGCCGGTGCGCTCGACGCGCTTGAGCCAGTCCGAGGGGATGATCTGGTCGGTGTCGACGT
>CAZEFG010000038.1:0-12792 GCA_964511355.1 uncultured Iamiaceae bacterium | reverse complement strand
ACGGCATGGTGCGCCGGCCCGACATGGACCTGAGCGACCAGATGACCAACTTGATAATCGCCCAACGCGCCTACCAGGCCAACGTGACCGTGTTCGAACGGGCTCGCGACGCCTACCTGCGCGGCCTCGAGATCGGACGCTGATCATGGCGATCATCCCTCCGGTAGGAATCGCAGGCGCTGGTGGCATCGTCCCCGCTGGCTTCACCCCTTCGGTCAAGCCCGCCCCGCAGCTCGACGGCACCACCGAACAACGCGGTAGCGAGTTCGGCGGCAAGATCATCCAGGCCATCGACGAGCTGCAGGCGGCTCACACCAAGACCGATCAGCTGGCCAAGGCGGCGGCCACCGGCGATCTGAAGTCGGTCGAGGAGTACATGGTCATGGCCACCCAGACCCAGCTCACCACCCAGCTGACGGTCGCGGTTCGCAACCGTGCCGTTGAGGCGTTCAACGAGATCATGAGGATGCAGATCTGATGCCCGGACTCGACCTGGTAAGCCTTCGCGAACGAGCGTCGTCTCTGTCGTCCGCCTACACCAAGGGCCAGAAGGCTCTCATGGCGGGTGCGGTAGTGGCGGTGGTGGCCGGGGTGCTCATCTTCACCCGCCTGGCCGCGACCACCGACTACGCCGCCCTGTTCACCAACCTCGAGCCCGCTGATGCGGCAGCGGTGACCGAACGTCTCGATGCCGACGGAACGCCCTACGAGCTGGCCGATGCCGGCACAACGGTGAAGGTGCCCCGTGGCGATCTCTACGACGTCCGCATGCGGCTGTCGGCCGACGGCCTGCCCAACGGAGGAGCGGCCGGCTGGTCGATCCTCGACGGACAGGGCATCACCGCCTCGGAGTTCAGCCAGCGGGTGGGTTACCAGCGGGCCCTCGAAGGCGAACTGGCCCGGACCATCCGTTCGATCGACGCGGTCGAGGCCGCCACCGTGCACCTCGCCCTGCCCCGCGACACCGCGTTCGCCCTCGATGACAGCAAGGCCAGCGCCTCGGTCCTGGTTCGCACCCGCCCGGGCAGCACCCTCGACGGCGGTCAGGTCCAGGCGATCGTCAACCTGGTGGCGTCGAGTGTCGACCGCCTCTCGCCCGAGTCGATCACCGTGGCCGACGCCAACGGCCTGGTGCTCGCCGCCCCGGGTCAACGCTCGGTGGACTACGCGGGCAACGACATGAACATGCGCCAGGCTCGGGCCTTCGAGCAGGCGGTGGCCAGCGAGATCCAGACCATGCTGACCTCGGTGGTGGGCCCCGGCCGGGCCGTTGTCACCGTGACCGCCGAACTCGACTTCGACGAGCAGACCGTGAGCCGCGAGCTCTACGAGGACGTGCGCGGCGACGCCACCCCTGGCGAGGAAGGCGACGTCGCCCCCGGTGACCGGGTGTCGCTGTCGGAGACGATCCGCAACGAGGAGTACACCGGTCCCGGAAGTGGCGGGGTCGCCGGCGTGCTGGGGCCCGAGGGTGAGCCGGGCGACGGCGCGGCTGGCGGGGGTACCGAGTACCGCCTCGACGAGACCAACGTGGTCTATGGGGTCAACCGCACCATCGAAGCCACCAACCGTGCGCCAGGGAAGATCTCCCGCATGTCGGTTGCCGTGCTGCTCGACGAGAACCATTCGTCGCCGGCCATGGTCGCCCAGATTGAACAGGTGGTGGCTGCTGGCGCCGACATCCGAGAGGACCGGGGCGACGCCCTGGCGGTGACCCGCCTGCCCTTCGATACCAGCGTCTCGGAGCGGATGGAGGCCGATCTGGCCGAGGCCGACGACGCGGCGGCCGCGGCGGCCAAGATGCAGCTCTACCAGACCATCGCCTTGGTGGTCGTGGTGCTGTTGGTGCTGGCGATCGGCTACCGCAGCCTGCGCAAGGCCGCCAAGCGGCGCGCCGCCCTGGCCGAGTCCATCGAGATCCGCGCCATCGAGCGCACCGCCACCCAGAACCTGAGCCCGGCCCAGCAGGCCGAGTACGCCAACGCCCGGGCGAACGCCGGAGCCTCGATTGACCTCGTCCAGCTCGAAGATCTGATCGGCGGGATCGGCACGCCCATGGCCCCGGCGGCCCCTTCGGTGGCGGTCGAGGTGGCCGAGATGATCGACAACCAACCCGAAGAAGTGGCTCAGCTCCTGAGGGGCTGGCTGGGTGACCGGCGAGGAGTGCAGCGATGAGCCTGGTCGAGGTGCGGTCGGTCGATCGCATGAGCGGTACCCAAAAGGCGGCCGTGGTCCTGATGGCCATGGGCCTGGAACGGGCATCGAAGGTGCTCAAGGTCATGCGTGAGTCTGAGGTCGCTGAGGTCATGGCCGAGGTGGCCAAGATGACCGACGTCGAAGAAGAAGTCGTCGAGGCGGTCCTCAACGAGTTCGCCATCACCGCCTCGGCTCGCAGCCACTTCGCGGTCGGTGGCGTGGAGTACGCCCGCGATTTGCTCGAAGCCAGCCTTGGCGAGCGCAAGGCCGAGGAGATCTTCTCGCGCCTCACGATGACCTTGGTGAGTGCGCCGTTCGAGTTCCTCCGCCGGGCCGATCCGCGCCTGGTGCTCGGATTCATCCGCGACGAGCACCCCCAGACAATCGCCTTGGTGCTGGCCTACATGTCATCCGATGCGGCAGCGCTGGTACTCGGCGGTCTGCCCGAACATCTCCAGCGCGACGTATCGGTGCGGGTGGCAACCATGGACCGCACCTCCCCCGACATCATCTCCACCGTCGAGGCTTCCCTCGAAAAGCGCCTGTCGTCGGTTCTGCAACAGGGCGATCTGTCGTCGGTCGGCGGGGTCCAGACCCTGGTCGACCTGCTCAACCGCTCCGATCGGGCCACCGAGCGCCTGATCTTTGAGGGCCTCGAGAACCACGACGAAGCGCTCGCCGACGAGGTACGTAGCCGGATGTTCGTCTTCGAGGACATCGTGACCATCGACGACAAGTCGGTGCAGCAGGTGCTGCGCCAGGTCGATTCCAAGGACCTCGCCTTGGCGCTCAAGGGTGTGCGCGAAGAGGTGCGGCGCAAGATCCTGGACAACGTCTCGTCGCGTGCCGCTGAGAACCTGCTCGAGGAGATCGAGATGCTCGGCCCCGTGCGGCTCAAGGCGGTCGAGGAGGCCCAGGGTGCGGTGGTCCGGGTGATCCGGGCGCTGGAGGAGGCGGGCCAGATCGTGCTCACCCGCTCCGGCGAGGAGTTCGTGGACTGACATGGCCATCACCGAAGCACCAACTGTCTCAACCACCGCCGCCTCTGGCGCCCCGTCGGGTCGTGTCATTCGTTCGGCCGCCGCCGAGGAGCTCGCCGACCACAACTTCGCTCCGGTCAGCTCACTGCCCAAGATTGAAGTTGGCCGCCCCGGCCCAACCGGCAACCTCGCCCTCGATGCTCTGCGGGCCGCGGCGTGGGACCAAGGCTTCGCCGACGGTCGATCGAATGGGATCGACGACGGCTATGCGGCGGGCTACCAGACGGGAAGAGCCGAAGGTCACCAAGCCGGCTACCGCGATGGTCAATCGACCGCCGCCGCCGACGCGGTGGCGGCCATCGAGTCGAGGCTGGGCTCGGCCCTTGCGGCGCTCGACCAGGCGGCGGCCGACCTGGCGGCCCACGATCGAATGGTGCTGGCCCAGATGGAACAGGCCGTGGTCGATCTGGCTCTGGTGGTGGCCGAAGCGGTTCTCGAACGTGAGATCGCCACCGCCGCCGATCCTGGCCGTGAGGCCCTACAACGAGCGCTCACTCTCGCTCCCGACCACCAGACCTACCTGGCTCGCCTCAACCCCGCCGACATCGAAGCGATGGGGGAGTACTCCGACCTGGCGCCCGGCCGGGTGGTGGAGCTGGCTGCCGATCCTTTGGTCAACCGAGGCGGATGTGTCGTCGAAGCAGGCGCGGCCCGGGTCGATGCTCGCATCGAGACCGCCCTCGATCGTGTGCGTGAGGTGCTTCAGCCATGACCGCCGCCCTCGCCGCGCCGACCCTGCCCTTTGAGGCTCGCCTCCCCAAGGCGGTCGAAGCTGCCCGCCCGCAGCGGGTCGGTCGGGTCGAACGCGTCGTTGGACTGACCTTTGAGATCGCCGGAGTCGATGTCGCCATCGGCGACGCGGTGCGAGTCGGACCGCCGGAGCGCTCGATGCTCGGTGAGGTGGTGGCGATCGGTGACGGCTCGGCGGTGGCCATGCCTCTCGGCGAACTGCACGGTCTGCGCGCCGGTGATCCGGTGCTCGCCACCGGTGGTTCCCTCACGATCCCGGTCGGACAGGAACTGTTGGGCCGGGTGCTCGACGGACTCGGCCACCCCATCGACGACGGTCCGGGCCTCGCCCACCTCGACCGAGCCGAGATCAGCGGGACCCCACCCCATCCCCTCCGCCGGCCCACGGTTAGCCAGCCCCTTCACCTCGGGGTGCGGGTGCTCGACACCCTCGTGCCGGTCGGTCGCGGGCAGCGCATCGGGATCATGGCGGGCTCCGGCGTCGGTAAGTCGAGTTTGATGTCGATGATCGTTCGGGGCACCGACGCCGACGTATCAGTCGTCGCTCTGATCGGTGAACGTGGTCGAGAGGTGCGCGAGTTCATCGAACGCGACCTCGGACCCGAAGGCCTCGCCCGGTCGGTGGTGGTGGTCGCCACCTCCGACGCTCCCGCGTTGGTGCGTCTCCGGGCCGCCTTCGCCGCCACCCGAATCGCCGAGTGGTTCCGCGACCAGGGCGCCCACGTGAACCTGTTGATGGACAGCCTCACCCGTTTCTCGATGGCCCAGCGAGAGATCGGGCTGTCGGCGGGGGAGGTGCCCGCAACCCGCGGTTACCCGCCGTCGGTGTTCGCCCTCATGCCGCGTCTGTTGGAGCGGGCCGGTGCCTCCGAGCATGGATCGATCACCGGGATCTACACCGTGCTGGTCGAGGCCGACGATCTCAACGACCCCATCGGCGACACCGCCCGTTCGATCCTCGACGGCCACGTTGCGCTCTCGCGGCGGCTGGCGTCGGCCGGGCACTTCCCGACGGTCGACGTGTTGGAGTCGATCTCCCGTGTCGCTCCGGCGGTGACCACCCCCGACCAACAACAACTCGCCACCCGCGTCCGTCGACTGCTGGCCGCCCATCGCGACGCCAAGGACCTGATCGAGATCGGGGCCTACCAGCCCGGATCCAACCCCACCGTCGACGAAGCAGTGCAGCGCTACGACGCCATCGAAGCCTTTCTGCGGCAGGGCATGGGCGAGGCTTCGCCCCCCGGTGCCGCCTGGGCGCAGCTCGCCTCGGTACTCGACGCCGACCCGGCCGAGGTCGCCCGGTGAAGCGCTACCAATTCCGTCTCGCCCACGTCGAAAGGGTGCGCCGTATCCAGGAGGAACAGGCCCGGGCCGACCTCCTGGCCGCTCGGCAGCGCCTGATCCGGGCCGGAGCCGACCTGAGTCGCAACACCGAGACCTACGACCAGCGCCGCTCGACCTCGACGCGGGCGGGGACGAGCCGCTTTCGCTCTGACCGTGACCACGACCATCTCCTGACCATGGCGGTGGTGGCGGCCCGTGCCGCTGAGGCGAATGCGCTCATCCTGGTCAACCAGAAGCTCGAAAGCTGGACCGAAGCCGCCCGGGCGGTCTCGGCCCTGGAACGTCTCGACGAGCGCCAACGCGAGCGACACCAGATCGAGGTCGACCGCGAGGAGCAGGCCGAGCTCGACGACCTGGTGCCTCCCCGTTTGGCCGCCAAGAAACGAGACGAGACATGACCTCCACCTCAGGGGTCGCGGCCATCGAAGCTCGGATGCAGAGCATTCAGTCTCGGTTCGAGCCGCTCCCGGTCGCCGATCACCTGGCCGAACCCAGCTCCACCGGTTCGGTCGGAGCCACCGACTTCGGCCAGATCATGGCCATGTTGGAGGCATCCGGTGCCGACTCGACCCTCACGTCGGGCTACGGCTCGTTCGGTATCGGTGGCCCGATCCTGGCCGCTCGCATGGCCGGCAGCTCGATCGGAGCTGGCCGGGGCGACGCCGTCGTCAATGCCGCCACCGAGTACCTCGGCGTCCCCTACCTGTGGGGCGGTACCAATCCGGGACAGGGACTCGACTGCTCGGGGTTCGTTCAGCGGGTGCACCGTGACCTCGGGATCGAACTGCCTCGCGTCAGCCGCGACCAGGCCCGGGGCGGCCAGCCGGTGGCATCGCTGGCCGAAGCCCGTCCCGGCGATGTCCTGGCCTTTGGTCAACCGGTCAATCACGTGGCCATCTATCTCGGCGACGGGCAGATGATCCATGCGCCGCGGCGGGGAGACGTGGTCAAGATCGAAGCGATCGATCGTCCCATCACCGGAATCCGCCGCTACACCGGTGGCTCATCGCCGGTCGCCTCGCCGACCGCGGCGTATGGGGCGATGGGCGGATTCGGTGTCGCCGCCAGCTACGGGACCGGCCCGATCAACCGCTCGGGCGCCGTCTCGTCGGTTCCCTTCGCCCAGCTCTTCAACATCGCCGGAGCCCGCCACGGCGTAGATCCTCGCCTGCTGGCCTCGGTGGCTCAGGTCGAATCCAACTTCAACCCCAACGCGGTGAGCCGCGCCGGGGCTCAGGGACTCATGCAGTTCATGCCCGGAACCGCCCGTGGCATGGGCATCGACCCTCTCGATCCGGCCCAGGCCATCGACGGGGCCGCCCGCTATCTCCGCCAGCAGATCGACACCTTCGGTTCGGTCGAGTTGGCGTTGGCCGCCTACAACGCCGGACCGGGTGCGGTCCAGCGTCATGGCGGCATCCCGCCCTACGCCGAGACCCAGGCCTACGTGCCGAAGGTCCTGGCCGCGATGAACGGAGTGCGATGACCCAGATCCTTCCCGCCGCCCCGGCCCCCGCCCCCACAGCGGCGTCGACCGGCGCCGCCTCGGGTGCCGCCAAGGGCACCGCTTCCGGAGGCTCGACCGGAGCGACCAGCACCGACGACTTCCTGGCCATCCTGGCTCAAGCATTGGGGCAGGTGGCCGACACCGAGACCACCGCTGACACCGAATCAGACGACTCGGCCGAACCCGAACTCGTCGTCTGCGATCTTGGCCTCACCGACCTGGGTGAAGCCCTCGCTGGTCTCGCGGTCGCAGACCAGACCGGCCTCGTCGAAGACCCAACGGTCGAAGCGGGCCAGGTCATCACCGAAGTAGTGGGGGACACGGTCGGTGAAGGAACCGAGACTGCGGCCCAATCCTCCACCGACGGCGCCGACGAGGCGACCGGGCTCGACGAGACGGCGACCCCGACCGTTGCCGAGCCTGACGGCGACCTCGCCGGTGACCTTGCCGGTGACCTTGCCGCTGACCTTGCCGCTGATGATGTGGACGCCCCTGGCTCCGCCGACGCGGCCGGCGCGGTCGCTGGCGCCGACGAGGCCGACCAGGCCGAGGATCTCCCCGATCCTCGAGCTGAAGCGCTGGCCAGGGCCGAAGCCGAGGCCTGGGCCAACCTCGTGATCCCCGACTGGGTGATCGCCCAGCATCAGGCCCAGCTCGAAGAACAGGCTCTGCTCACCGCCGGTCGCACTCCAGCCACCGCGGGAGTCGAAGCCAGCACTGGCGTCCAGCCCGCAACACCTCCACCCGCAGACGTGGCCGGTGTGGCCCCGCCGGGCACAGTCGACCCAGCGATCGTCGATGGCGACGATCCATGGCAGCAATTGGCGACCGTGATCCGCCCCCTGCGCCAGCTTGCCGACGGTACTCACCGTCTGTCCCTGCAACTTCGCCCGGCCGAACTCGGAACCGTGCATCTGGAGGTGGCGGTCGAGGACGGCCAGCTCAGCGTGCGTGCGGTGGCCGAGAACATCGCCACCCGCGACGTTCTGGCCGCGGCCATGGACGACCTGCGGGGCGAACTGGTGCGCTCGGGCATCGATGTCGGGTCACTCGATGTCGGTGAGCACACGAGCGACGGAGCCTCCACCGGCCAGAACCCGGCGCCCTTCACCGCCACCCAACCTCTGGCCGCGCCGCCCAGCAGCGGAGCCGCCACCTCGGCGCTGTCGACCAGCGACTCCACGCCCACCACCGGCGGCCTTCCCGGCCGCCTCGACCTCAGCCTCTGATCAGGAGCGACATGACGGTATTCATCCCCCCGGTGGCCCCCGCTACCCCCGAGACGTGGTCGGCCCCCCAATCAGCGCCCAAATCGGCCACCGAGATGGACAAGGACACCTTCTTGAAGTTGATGGTGGCCCAGCTCAAGTATCAGGACCCGCTCTCGCCGGCCGATCCTCAACAGTTCCTGGCCCAAACCGCCCAGTTCACCTCGGTGGAGAAGCTGGAACACATCGCCACCCAGACCTCGGAGCAGACCTGGGCCATGGCCCTCAACACCGCGGGCAGCCTGGTGGGCAAGGACATCACCTTCTTGCGCATGGACGGCACCACCGGCACGGGGGTGGTCACTTCGGCCACCACCGACCCTGACGGCATCGTCTTGAACGTGGCCGGCGAAGAGGTGCCGCTCGGCGCCATCACCCGCATCGGGTCGGACAGCCCGACCACCGACACCCCCAGCAGCACCGAAACCCTCAGCGACACCGAAACCCCCAGCAGCACCCCCGCTCAGGCCACGGACGGCACTGACCCTACGGATGGATCCGGCACTCCCAGCGACACCACCCCGCCAGATTCCAACCAAGGAGCAGCGCAATGATCCGTTCGATGTTCTCGGCCATCTCCGGCCTCCGCAACCACCAAACCATGATGGACGTGGTTGGCAACAACATCTCCAACGTCAACACCACCGGCTTCAAGTCGAGCACCACCGTCTTCCAGGACGTCCTCAGCCAGGTCGTTCGAGGTGGCGGTGCCGCCCAGGCCGATCTCGGTGGTACCAACCCCGCCCAGGTGGGCCTCGGCTCTCGCATCTCGGCCATCACCACGAACTTCGGCCAGGGCGCCCTCCAGCGCACCGGCCGGGCCACCGACCTGGCGATCCAGGGCGACGGATTCTTCGTGGTGCAACAGGCCGGCCAGGAACTGTTCACCCGGGCGGGATCATTCTCGATCGACGCGCTGGGCCGTCTGGTCACCCAGGAGGGGGGCTTCATTCAGGGCTGGGGCAGCACCGCTGACGGGCAGGTCAACGTCAACGCCGCCATCGGCCCCCTTCAGATCCCCGTCGGCGACCTCGTGGCACCGGTCCAGACCACTCAGGTCACCATCGGTGGCAACCTGCCGTCCAACGCCGCTGACGAGACCGTCATCTCCAACTCGGTCGAGGTGTTCGACGCCCAGGGCAACCCCTGGTCGTTGCAGGTCACCTTCGAAAAGACGGGCGACGACGGCTGGGACATTTCGGTCTCCTACGTCGATCCCGACGCCGCCGATCCCGACGACAACGTGGTCGAGATCGCCACCGGCAGCCTGGGCTTCGATCCGACCACCGGTGAGCTCGACGCTGCGAGCTTCACGCTCGACGTCAACGGCGGCCCGATGGGCGACTTCGTCCTGTCCTTCGGCGCCGAGGGCGGGCCCAACCGTCTCACCCAGTACGGCGAGCTGTCGACGGCTTCGATCCTCGACCAGGACGGTTCCGCGGCTGGTTCGCTCCAGTCGTTCACCGTGTCCCAGGAAGGTCTGATCGTCGGCTCGTACTCCAACGGTCGCACCCGGGCGATCGGCCAACTCGCCCTGGCGAGCTTCGCCAACCCCGAGGGGCTCGAGAAGGTTGGTGGCTCCAACTACCGCACCACCATGAACTCGGGTCTGGCCCAGGTCGGCACCGCAGGCGCTGGCGGCCGGGGTCTCATGTCGACCGGGACGCTCGAGATGTCCAACGTCGACCTCGCCCAGGAGTTCACCAACCTGATCGTCGCCCAGCGCGGTTTCCAGGCCAACTCCCGGGTGGTCACCACCTCCGACGAACTCCTCCAGGAAGTCGTCAACCTCAAGCGTTGATGACCACCCTCAGTGACGAATTCACCGGCCAGTCCTCATTGCTGGCCGGTGGGTTCCGATCACCGGGGTGCCTTCTATAACCCTTCGATGGATCGAAAGAACGGATTCGATGATCCTCCTCAAGCGTCTCAACGGAACCGAGTTCGGCATCAACGCCGACTTGATCGAGCGTCTCGAGATCACCCCCGACACCGTCGTCACGCTCGTCGACGGCACCAAGTACGTCGTCGCGGACTCTGTCGAAGAAGTCATCGATCGCATCGTCAGCTTCCGCGCTCGGATCATCGCCGCTGCCGACAGCGCCTCCCACGAGGCCGACGCGGCCCCGGTGTCGCCGCTGCGTCTGGTGGCGGAGCAAACAGAGGAGAGTTGACGTGGAACCAGCATCGCTGATCGGCTTCGTGCTGGTCCTGATCGGAGTCTTTGTCGGCTCGATGCTCAAGGGCGTGTCGCCGGCCGCCTTCTTCGGAGTGCCAGCGGCGCTGCTCATCGTGATCGTGGCGTCTCTCGGCGCCGCCATGATGTCGAACTCAATGCCCGACGTGAAGAACATGGGCAAGGCGTTCCTCAAGGCGTTCAAGCCCGGCGACAAGGACGACCCCAGCGAGTCGATCGACACCATCGTCTCGTTCGCCGAGCGCGCTCGCCGCGAAGGCCTGCTCGCCCTGGAGGACGAGGTCGAGCAGATCCAGGACCCGTTCATGCGCCGCGGCCTGCAGTTCGCCATCGACGGCGGCGACCCCGAGATGGTGCGCGACGTCATGGAGACCGAGGTCAACGCCATGCGCGAACGACACAAGGTCGGGGCTCAGTTCATGACATCGGTCGGTGTCTTCTCGCCGACCTTCGGCATCATCGGGGCGGTCGTCGGCCTCATTGCCACCCTCAGTCACCTCGACGATCCCAGCAAGCTTGGCTCCGGTATCGCCGCTGCCTTCATCGCCACGTTCTGGGGTGTCTTCGCCGCCAACGGCATCTTCTTGCCGATCGGCAACAAGCTCAAGCGCCTCTCGGCCGAGGAGCTGGCTCACAAGCAGCTCATCATCGAGGGTGTGTTGTCGATCCAGGCCGGCTCGAACCCCCGCATGCTCGACGACATCCTCACGTCGTACCTGCCGCCCAAGGCCAGGTCGGCCCGCATGGAAGAGCGCCAGAGTGCGTAAGGGGAGAGGTGCCGCCCACCACGAGGAAGAGCACGAGAACCACGAGGCCTGGGTCATTCCCTACGCCGACATGATCACCCTGCTCATGGGTCTGTTCATCGTGATGTGGTCGATCGGCAGCGCCGACCTGGCCAAACTCCAGGCCATCAGCGCCAGCTTCGCCTCGTCGCTCGGCATGGAAGCTGGAGCTACGGGGGGTAGCTCCACCGGTGGCGACGGGCTCCTCGACGGCCTCGACGCCCCTTCGCTCGAGATCGAAAAGATCATCCTCGAGACCCCTGATCTCACTCCCGAGCGCCTCGAGAGCGCGGTAGATGCGCTCAACCGCGAAGAGGCCACCGCGGAGGCTCGCCGCGTCGAGTACGAGCAACTCCGCGAAGTCGAGGAAGTGATCACCGAGCACGCCGGCGTCAACGGGGTCGAGGCGGTGATCGGATTCCGTTACGAAGAGCGGGGGCTGGTGGTGTCCATCGTCAGCGACCAGGTGCTGTTCGAGCCTGGCTCGGCGGTGCTGAGGCCTGAGGGGCGCCGGGTGCTCGACGGTCTGGCGGGAGCCCTGATGTCGCTGCCGAACCCGGTGGCGATCGAAGGTCACACCGACAGCGTGCCGATCGCCAATGCCCGCTTCCCTTCGAACTGGGAACTCTCGACTGCGCGGGCGACCTCGGTTCTCCAATACTTCGTGGGGAGCTACGACTTCCCGCCCACCCGCCTGACCGCCAGCGGCTACGGGGAGCACCGGCCCTTGGCTGACAACTCGACGCCGGCCGGTCGCACCCAGAATCGCCGAGTCGACATCGCCGTGTTGTCGATGACCCCTATTGGAGGTGAACGATCATGACCATGACCGAGGTTCCGCCCGCCTACGCCGACTCCATGGGTGGCGTCGCCCCTGACCCGGGCTCTGGTGACAGTGGCAAGGGTGGCAAGGGTGGCAAGGACAAGAAGGGCAAGAAGGACAAGGCCAAGGGTCGATCCAACCTGGTGCCCGCCTTGGTGCTTGCCGCGGGACTCGCCGCCGGTGGGTACTTCATGGGCGGCGGCCAAAGCGCTGCCAGCACCACCGAGACCACCGCAGTGGTCGCTACCCCCGAGCCGGGCGAGATGGTGCGTCTCGACCCCATGACGTTGAACCTGACCGAAGGTCGTTTTCTTCGCTTGGGGGTCGCTTTCGAGATGACCAAGGACTTCGAGCTCTCGGACAGCCACGACGAGGGCCCCGAATTCAGTCCGGCTGACGAAGGGCGTCTACGCGACCTGCTCATCTCGATGTTCTCGGGCCGCGACGGCGACAACCTCGTCGGCTCCGACGACCGCGAGCAGGTGAAGGACGAACTGCTCGAGGAGGCCAACACGGTGCTCGACGGCAAGGTCATGTCGGTGTACTTCACCGAGCTGGTGATGCAATAGCCGCGCCGGGCGCTGGTGCCCTCCGGGAGAAATAGGCCGTTCGTCCCTCATCGGGCCTGGGCGGGCGCCGATCACCCCGTCGTGCATGCTCCGGTCCACCATCCCGAGAACCCTGCGGCCAACGTCCGGTCGTTCGACTTCCGTCGGCCGAACAAGCTCAGCCGCGACCACGTGCGCAGCCTCCAGATCGTGCACGAGACCTTCGCTCGCCAGCTGACGACCCTGTTCTCGAGCAGTCTGCGGGTGGTGTCGGAAGTGACGGTGCTGTCGATCGAGCAGCTCAGCTACGACGAGTACGTCCGCGACACCC
>CAZEFG010000037.1:6630-12906 GCA_964511355.1 uncultured Iamiaceae bacterium | reverse complement strand
CGATGGCCTCGTCGATCGAGTCGACCACCTTCACCGCCAGCTTGAGGTCGAGGAACTCGGTCCCCCAGTCGGCTTCGTCGGCCTCGCCCATGGCGGGAACCAGCACACGGGCGCGCTCATCACCCACCAACTCGACCCCGTCGAGACCTTCGACGACCGAGGGCAGGAAGGCATCGGCCACATCGGCATGGACCACCAACGACTCGGCGGCGTTGCATACCGAGGGGCGCGGGGTCTTGGCGTTGACAACGATCTGGCGAGCCATGTCGAGGTCGGCAGCAGCGTCGACATACACGTGGCAGTTGCCGTCGCCGTCGATCACATAGGGCACGGTGGCATTGTCGAGGATGGCCTTGATGAGCGACGGCCCTCCACGGGGAATGAGGCAGTCGATGACTCCTCTTAGCTGCATGAACTCGACCGCTGACTCGCGGCTGGCGTCATCGACCATGACCAGGCTGTCGGCGGGCAGACCGGCCTTGGCGATGGCCTCGCGCAGCACGCCGGCAATCGCCAGGTTCGATGCCAGAGCACCAGAGGATCCGCGCAGGAATGCGACGTTGCCCGACTTGAGACACAGACCGAAGGCGTCGCTGGTGACGTTGGGGCGGTTCTCATAGATGATGGCCATCACTCCAAGCGGAACCCGGACCTGGGAGATGTTGAGCCCGTTGGGACGCACCCAACCTCCGACCACCTCGCCCACGGGGTCTGCGAGGGCCGCCACCTGGCGCAACCCGTTGGCCATGCCTTCGATCTTGGCGTCGGTGAGACGGAGGCGGTCGATGACGGTGGGGGTCGCTCCTTCGGCCTCGGCCCGCGCCACGTCGTCGGCGTTGGCCTCGAGGATCTCTGCGGAGCGGGCAACGAGCAGATCGGCGGCGGCGACTAAGGCGGCGTCCTTGGCGGCGGTGGAGGCCGTGGCCACAACCCGAGCGGCGGCCTTGGCTCGGGCTCCGAGCTCGGCGATCGGGGTGGGTGATGAAGGCGTGTCCATGGCCACAACCCTACCGGTGTGGTCCCGACCGCGACCCGCGATACTGGGGCGGTGAACCTTCCTGTACCTGTGTCGTCCGGCCCGCAACTGGTGCGGTCGGCGATGTCCCCGGTGGCCGTCGGCGGAGGGGTGGCCGGGCTGGTCTTGGCGCTCTTGGTCTCGGCCGGTCCGATCGGAATCGTGCTCGGAGTGATCCTGGGTTGGCTGGCGGGCACCGCAGGTGGCTTCGTCCTTGGTCGTCGAGGCGGGCGGATACTCCCCCAGGAGCGGATTGACCCTTTCGCGGTCGGCGAGCCGTGGCGGCATTTCGTGAGGGGTGCGCTCACCGCCCGCAATCGCTTCGACGATGCCATGCGCTCCACCCGGCCGGGCCCCCTCAAGGACCGCCTCGTGACCATCCGCCAGTCGATCGACGAGGGCGTCAACGAGTGCTGGGAGGTGGCCAAGCAAGCCCAGAACGTCTCCCAGGCCCGCAAGGCTCTCGACGTGCCAACGCTTCGGCGAAAGCTCAAGTCTCTGCAAGCGACCGATGCCGACACCTCGGTCACCGAAGGATCGATCCAGGCCCAACTCGACTCCGCCACCCGGCTCGACGCGGTGGTAGCCGATGCCACCACCAAGCTCCGGGTGCTCGAAGCTCAGCTCACCGAAGCAGTCACCCGGGCGATCGAAGTCGCGGCCCTGGCCGGCCAGGGCGACGAGCTGAGCGGCGTCGGAAGCGCGGTCGACGAGGTGGTCGACAGCCTCGAAGCTCTGCGCCTGGCGCTGGCCGAGACGAGCCGTTCGCCCGGTCCAACGCCAACGCTCCCGGAGCTTCCCGGCACCGACCCGCCCGGGCCAGGAAATCGACCGGGCCAGGGCTCAGCCTGACGAAGAGTCCACCGCTGCGGATGACACCACCGGACGACCCTGGCCTTGTCGCTTGGACAGGTACATGGCGGCATCGGCGTCAGCTACCAGCCGCTCGGCGCTGACCGATCTCACCGGGGCCCAGGCCACACCGATGCTGGCCCCCACCTCGACGACCGAGTCGCCCAGGTCGACCGCCATCCGCAGGGCCGTCTCCAGACGGGAGGCGATCTCGACGGCGCGGGCTTGATCGATCACCATGGGACACACCACCAGGAACTCGTCCCCGCCGAGGCGCCCGACCACATCGTCGGCCCTCACCGCCTCTCGCAGGGCCCCGGCGACCGCCTGCAGCAGGCGGTCGCCTGCGGCATGGCCATGGTCGTCGTTGACCTGCTTGAAGTCATCGAGGTCGATGAAGACAACGCCCACCCCCTGACGGTTTCCCTGCAGAGCCGCTTCCACCTCGGCCATGACCGCACCACGGTTGAAACACCCGGTAAGGACATCGGTGGTCGCCCGCACCTCGAGTTCCTTGCGCATTCGGGTGCTGTCGGTGACATCGGTGAGGCACACCACCGCGCCGACCACGACCTCTTCCCGGTCCCGCAATGGACGCAGGGAGCAATGGAGATAGCGCGGCAGGGCGAGCCCGGCGGACTGGACCCGAACTTCGACATCAACATCGTCACCCCCATCGAGCGCCGCAACCATTCCGGCCTCGGCTCGTTCGCGGTCGGCCTCGACCACGGTGGCCAAGGCATCGTCGAGCCCGGACCCGACCCTCAGGCCGAAAAGTTCCCCGGCGCGGTCGTTGCTGTAGATGATCCGTCGTTCGGTATCGATCTGGACCACGCCAACCGGCAGGGCGTCGGTCAGACGGGCCAGGAGCTCTCGGTGACGCCAAATCTCGTCGTGAGCGGCCATCTCGTCTGAGATATCGACCACCTCTGACAGGACATGGGGGTCGTCGGGGTCATCAAGGTGGTTGGTCACGGTCAACTCGATCCACAACCAGGTTCCGTCACCTCTGCGGTACCGCACCCGGGACCGACGGCTGGTGGTCGAGTCGGTGTTGAGCATGTCGAACCACTGGTTGATGACCGCTTCTTGGTCATCGGGGTGGACCAATTCGGTGGTGGTGATGGCCTCGAAGGTCGCCCGGTCATAGCCCGTCATCTCCAGCAGGGCGTCGTCGACTTCGATCACCTGGGCGGTGTCCGTTCGCCGGATTCGCCCATAGCGGGGCTTGGGCTTGGCCAACTCAGCGGCGGCGATGGCCTGTTCTCCTTCTGCCGCCTCGCCTTCGACCAACACCAGCATCACCACTCCGAGCTCGACACGGGTGTCGAACAGGACGTAGCGCCCGCGCTTACCGTTCGTGAGCACCACATCGACCTCGGTGGCCTCACCCGGTGGGAGCTGGCGGAACTGTTCCAGGACCGGTGTCCTGGACTCGGGCGCGACCAATGCGATCCCGGCCCGAGCGGAGTCGACCAGAGCGGGATGGTCGCCCACATCGAGACCAACGGGCGTCGGAACGAATAGACCAGAGCCGTCGACCGCGGCCACCCCCGCCGCGGGGTGCGCAGCCAGGAAGGCCACGACCTGGGAGACCACGCTCCCCGGCGAGGAGTCGCTCGCGTTCACGCTTCACAGATCGGCGGCGGTGATACGCCGGTGAGGACCCGCAGCGATTGCGGGAGAGTCCGCTCGCGCCCGCCCGAAGCCGCAGGGGCCGATAGGCTCCCGAGAATGATCAAGCTCTTCAAGCGGTGGTGGAACTACACGACGGCCCGCCTCTCCGGGAAGTTCGAGGACTCGGCCGATCCCAAGGTCCAGCTCGAGCAAGCCATCAAGGAGGCCCAGGACCAACATCGGCGCCTCAAGGAGCAGGCAGCCAGCATCATCGCCAACCAGAAGCAGACCGAGATGCGGCTGTCGCGCACCCTCGAGGACTACGAGAAGGTGTCCAACAACGCCCGCCAGGCCGTGATCATGGCCGACGAGGCCAACCGCACTGGCGACGTCGAAAAGGCCACCGAGTACACCCAGGCGGCCGAGGCTTTCGCCAACCGCATGATCAGCCTTGAGCGCGAAGTCGAGGATCTCAAGGCGCTGCACACCCAGTCGGGCCAGGCCGCCGAACAGGCTCGGGTGGCGGTTCAGCAGAACTCCGCGGCGATGCAGAAGAAGCTAGGCGAACGCCAGCGCCTGTTGGGCCAGCTCGATCAGGCCAAGATGCAAGAGCAGATGAACACGGCCATGGCTTCGCTTTCGGAGACGGTGGGCGACGACGGCCCCTCGTTCGACGAGATCCGCGAGAAGATCGAGATGCGTTACGCCAAGGCCCAGGGCATCACCGAGTTGGCCGAGAGCTCGCTCGACTCGAAGATGTTCGAGATCGAACAGGCGGCCATGCACAACGAGGCACGGGGCCGCCTCGACGAGATCCGAGGTCAGCTAGGTCTGCCCGCTCCCGAAGCGGCAGGGGGAGCCAAAGAGCTTCAGACCAAGATCGACGAGCTGAAGGCCGCCACCGACGAGGCAGCCACGCCGGTCGAGGCCGATGTCACCGAGCAAGCGGCTCAGCCTTCGGCCTCCGACCAGACCCCACCGGCCGAAGATCTGGCCTGAGGCCGGCCGGTCTCCGATGCAGGAGTATCTGCGGGCCAAGTTGATCGAAGTGGCCGCCAGGCCCGACGCGGAGGCGCTGTACGACCGCATCGCCGAGCGGAAGCGACGCACCCAAATCACTCTCGGCGCTGAGCAGATCCTCCACCACCGCGACGCCGACCGCCGGTGACCTTGGTCGCCGACGCTTCGTTCCTGGTCGCCGCCCTCGTCAACTCCGACGCAGTGGGGGTATGGGCGGAATCACTCCTGCGCAGCGAGAAGATCGTGGGGCCTGACCTACTCCCGGTCGAGGTGGCAAGTGTGCTGCACCGGGCAATTCTGGCGACCTGCCCGAAGACGTCGCAGCCCTAGCCCACCGCGACCTGCTCGACATGCAGATCGAGCTGCTCCCCTATCACCTTGTCGCCGGCCGGGCTTGGGAGCTTCGGGCCAACCTCAGCGTGTACGACGCCTTCTATGTCGCCATTGCCGAAGAGATCGATGCGCCGTTAGCAACCATCGACCACCGCCTGACCCGGGCTCCGGGTTCTCGATGCCGTTTCGTCATCTCGCCTCGGCCTAGGCCGGGAGGGGCGGACGGGTGATGCGTGATATCGCTCAGGGGAGCATCACCAGGTCATCGCGGTGGACGACCTCATGAACCACTCCTTCGGGTAGTTCCGAAGTCTTGCGGCCTCGGATCTGGCCCAGGGTGGTGCTGTCGACGCGGCTCAGGCCCTTGGCGAACACCGAGCCATCCGGCGTGGCCAGTTCGACGGCGTCATCGGGCACGAAGGTCCCCTTCACCTCCACCACACCCGCGGGGAGCAGTGACCGGTTGCTCTCGACCAGGGCCCGGCGTGCGCCGTCGTCGACCACGATCGTGCCCGAGGACCCGACGGCGAAGGCGATCCACAGTTTGCGGGCCGACAGGCGCACGGGGCGAGGTTGCACCATGGTGCCCACTCCGGGTCGGCCCGCCACCGCGTCGACCAGCACCGACGAGCGCGACGCCTGGGCGATGACAGTGCGGACCCCACTCCAGGCCGAGATCTTGGCGGCGGCGATCTTGGAGGCCATGCCGCCACTGCCTCGTACCGTGCCCGCTCCCCCGGCTAGCCGCTCCAGCTCATGGTCGATCTCCTGGATCTCCTCGATGAGCGAGGCCGAGGCGTCGATGCGGGGGTCGGCGGTCAGAACGCCAGGGGTGTCGGTGAGCAGCACCAATAGGTCGGCTTCGACCAAGTGGGCGACGAGGGCCGCCAGGCGGTCGTTGTCACCGAAGCGGATCTCGTCGTCGGCGATGGCGTCGTTCTCGTTGACCACCGGAACCGCGCCCAGCTCCAGCAGCCGGGTGAGGGTGCCCCGGGCGTGTAGGTACTGCTGGCGGATCATGAAGTCGAGGGGGGCGATGAGCACCTGGCCCCCCACCAGGCCATGGGAGGCCAGAACGTCGTCGTACACCCGCATGAGGTGGCTCTGGCCGATCGCCGACACGGCTTGGAGGGTGCGGGCATCGCGGGGACGCCCAGGGCCGCCGTCCATCCCGAGAGCAGGCAGGCCGGCGGCGATGGCACCCGAGGTGACCACCACGACCTGATGACCGAGTTGACCTAGCGCGCCAACCTCAGCGCACAGCTTCTCGATGGCGGGGCGGGAGATCTCCCCGATCTCGTTGGTGAGCGAGGAGGTTCCGATCTTGGCGACGACGATCACGCCCCCAGCCTCGCCCATCCGGGCCACCCCGCACCATCCAGAACCCCTTGCCGGGTCGGCGGCGGGTGTTACTCGACGATCGCCCAGTTGAGTTCGGT
>CAZEFG010000037.1:726-6530 GCA_964511355.1 uncultured Iamiaceae bacterium | reverse complement strand
AAGGGATCGGCGTCAGTCGTCCTCGTACTCGAAGGTCATCTTGCCGATGCGCACCGTGTCGCCGGGTTGGGCACCGGCACGGGCGAGGGCCTTGTCGACCCCCAACTTCTTCAGCTGGGCCTGGGCGTAGTCGAGCGCTTCGTAGTTGGTGAGGTCAGATAGCGCCACGGCCCGCTCTGCTTGGCGACCAATCACCACGAACGAACCGTCGTCGGCCCGCTCGATCCGGATGCCCTCACCCACCGGGCGGTGCACCACAAAGCCCTCAGGCTCGGGTTCGGCCTGACGTACGCTCTCGACCATCTCCCGCATCATCCGGGTGAGCTGAGGAAGCCCTTCGCCGGTGATCGAGGAGATGCGATGGCCCTCGAAGCCGGTGGTGTCGGCGGTGGTGTCGACACGGCCTTCGAGATCAGACCGGGAGCCGACCACCACCCGGGGGCGGTCGAGCAGGTCGGGTTGGTACTGCCCCAACTCGCCCAGGAGGACCCGCTCTTGTTCATCGGGGCCAACACCATCGAGGGGGGCAAGGTCGACCAGCACCACCAACGCTCGGGCCCGTTCGATGTGGCGGAGGAACTGGTGACCGAGGCCCTTGCCTTCGCTGGCACCTTCGATGAGGCCGGGTATGTCGGCTACCACCATCTCGAACCCGTCGTCGAGGCGGACGACGCCGAGGTTCGGTTCGAGGGTGGTGAAGGGATAGTCGGCGATCTTGGGCTTGGCCGCCGAGATCCGTGAGATCAGGGTGCTCTTGCCCACGTTCGGGAACCCCACCAGGGCCACGTCGGCCATGAGCTTGAGCTCAAGACGCAGCCAGCGTTCCTCGCCCACCTCGCCTTGTTCGGCAAAGGTCGGGGCGCGGCGGCGCTGAGAGGCGAAGCTGGCGTTGCCCCGACCCCCTTGGCCGCCCTTGGCGGCCAGCCAGCGGTCGCCGTGGTTCACCAGGTCGGCCAGGACCTCGGTGCCGGTCTGCTCGAAGACCTGGGTACCCATGGGCACGTAGACCTCAAGGTCCTCTCCCTTGGCCCCGTTCTTGCGCTTGCCGCCGCCATGGACGCCGGAGGTGGCGCGGCGGTGGGGGTGGTCACGGAAGGCGATCAGCGAGGCGACGTTGTGATCGGCCACCATCCACACGTCGCCGCCCGATCCCCCGTCGCCCCCGTCGGGGCCGCCGAACTCGACGTGGGCCTCGCGGCGCATCGAGACAGCGCCCGCGCCGCCGTCACCACCCTTTACGTTGAGACCGCATTCATCGACGAACTGAGACACGGCGGCCCATGCTAGGGCAGCGGCCTGCCGGCCCCCACCGAGGCCAGCGGACGCAGCGTCAGTCGACCAGGTGGACCGGGTCGCCGATGATGTTCGCGCTCCACACCGTGCGGTCGTACGGCGACGACGAGGCGTTCAAGCCCTGGAAGTCGTAGCGCACCATCCACCAGCAGTCGGAGCACGTGTAGCTGGCGGGGATGCTGACGTCGATGTCGAGCCACGTGTTGTTGTAGAAGCCGGCACCACCGTTGCGGGTCTCGATGCGGCAGGGGGTGACAGTCTGGCGGACGGTGCTATTCCTCGCCCCGTAAGTGCAGGTGAGATTGGAGCCGCCTGGCCCGAGGAAGTTGAGGAAGTAGCGTCCGGCACCGGTTCCGTCGCCCGGGTCGAACAGGCCGATCCGCAACGCCTTCCCGGCATGAATGCTGTCGACTTCAGCTAGGTGGAACTCGGCGCTGGTGTTCGAGGCGCTGGTGATGACGTTGTTGAACAACGACATGTCGTTCACCGCATACACCCGAGGCTTGACGCCGGTCCCGCTCAGCGTTGCCTCGATGCCGTACTGGTTGAACCCTGTGTTGCTTGCTTCGGCAATGGTGGGGTTGGTGATCTCAGAGCTCTTGACCCGCAGGAACCACTGGCCGGTGAGCCCGCCCACATTCACCGTGCAGAGGGTTCGCCACTGGTTCTTGTAAATGCCCTCGTGCTGCCCACTCCTGAGGGTCAACCGGCCCCCGCGCCCAGACGATGGGCCTCCCTGGGAGGATGTTGGCCCAGCGGTGCAGCGACCGGCGAGCGACTTGGCGGGAACGAGGTTGTCGGCGATATCTAGTGGGGTGTTGTCGGCCTGGAACAACTCGAACTGGATGTTCGAACTCTGGTAGTCGGCGGTCTCAACCCGGGGGAAGCTACTTCTGGGGTAGTTCCCGGCATCGTAGAGGTTGACGGTCAGGTTCCTGCTGGCCCCAGCGGTGGGCACATCAATGGCGTACAGATAGCCACTAGGTCGGTAATTCGGGTTGGGTGCGGTGCCCGACGCACTACACGAGTCGCCGCTGCATCGGGTGGAGTACGGGTCGCCGTTCTGATGAGGCGCGGTCTGGCCCGATATGGACGCCCACAGCTGGGCGGCGCCTGTGCTCGGAGCCCCAAGCTCATTTTCGGGGCTACCCAATGGAACCGGCATGATGTACTCGGCGGTGGAGGACCGGGTGATGGTCGGGCCCTCGTTGAGTACCAACTGGGAGAAGTACTGCTCGACTCCCGGATCGGCGATGGTCACCTTGAGCTGGCGGCTGTTTCCGGGGACGGGATCGATCGATATCGATATTCCACCAGAAGCAGCCACGACACCATTGCGCGCCGCGGCCGCTCGAGCATGGATCCGGGCTTCGTTGAGGTCCGGCATCCACACAACACCCGCAAGAGAGGCAGCGTCGGCGGCCCGCTGCACCTGCGAGCTGCGGGCATACCAAGCGCCCACGTCGACGGCGAAGCCGGCAAACACCAACAGGACCATAAGGATCAGAGCAAGGATTCCGATGACGAAGCCGCCATCTTCTGAATTCTCCCTGACCCTGGTCTGCAACCGCTCCAGCATGGTCAACCTCCCGGTTCCAGCCGCATGACACTGCGATCGGTGATGATGATCTCATCTCCGTAGATGCCAGTGATCTGTTCGTGCCGCAATCGAATGTAGATGCCCAGGTAATCGGCGCCCACGGCCTGCCTGACCTGGCGGGTGGTCGGACACCAGAACCGGTCAGGCGAGGGGGTGGAGCAGCTCGTGGTACCGGTGAAGCTGGAGGACGTCAGACTCCGCACCTGGGAACCGGAGTAGACGTTGCAGTTGCCCGACGAGTTCGACGGCGAGGAACCACCGCAACTCGCCGGCGGAGCACCGTTGGCGGTGGGCGACTTGTAGACGACGAGGTGCAGGAGGTCGTCGGTCTTGTCGCCCAGAGCCGCCTTCACACTTTGGATGATGCTGTAGTCGCTCAGCCGTTCGTTGCCGAGGCCACTACCGACTCGGGCACCAGCCCGGCTGGCGTTCTGGACGGTCATTCGGGACTCCCAGGCGAAGCCGAACTCCACCACGCCGAACAGAATGCCCACCAAGAGTGTGACCACCAAGGCGAACTCGACCAGGATCGCTCCGCGCTCTCGATCTTGGCGACGTGCTCTCATCGGGATCTCCGTGGTTCGAGCCGCATGACGGTGTCGGTGGTGAACACGAACTCATCGCCGAAGAAACCGGTGATGGGGTCGTGGGTGGCTCGCACGTAGATGCCGATGTAGTCGGGACCGGGACTGGCCAGCACGACACTACGGGTGTGGGGACACCACGCCCGGTCGAGGTCGCTCGAGTCGTCGCATTTGAAGTCGTCCTCGTCGAGCCCGACGAGGTCGGAGCCGGTGTATCGGTTGCACACCCCGCTCGACGATGCCGCCAGGCACCCAGTGGGGACCGAGTCGTTGGGCCCCGACGCCTTGTAGACGATGACGTGGGTGATGCTGCCGGTGGACAGCGTGGTGCGAGAGTCGTTGACCTCGCGCAGGATCCGGAAGTCGGCGTTCAGATCGTCGCCCGCTGCCGACGCCGTACGAGCCCCGTTGAGGCTCATGTTCTGAACGGTGAGGCGGGCGTAGAAGGCCATGCCGTACTCGAGCACCCCGAACACCATCACAAAGAACAACGGTGCGACGATGGCAGCCTCGACCAGCACGGCGCCGCGGCTGTTGCGACGACGAGAACGCAAAGAGCGACCGGTTGACCGGTCGCTGGAACCCCGCTCCTGTTGTTGTTGGCGTCGCATCATGTCGTCACATCGCGGTGGATTGGTGGCACTGCTGGCGCACAAGCCGCCGTTGGCCCCTACTAGTGCTGAAACCATCGGCACATCGAGCCCTGAAGTTGAGGCATTGGACCTAGGCGAACCCGGCAAGGAGAAGCATGCTACACCACTGTCCGTGGTCGGACTGAGACGAGCATCGGCCATCGTAGAATGAAACGATGGCAAAGAGCGAGCGCAATCGGGCCTGGGCAGCCACCATGGGTGGCTACGCGGCGGGCGATGTGGTCCGAGCGCACCGCGACAGCAGCGCTGGCATCGACCCCGCCCCTCCCCTGCTCCGTGAGGAACGCGAAGCACTGGAGGACAGCCACATGGCATCAGGAGCCACGCGAGCGGTCGGCTCCGGAGACCGGGAGATAGCGGAAGCCCCCGACCGGCACCGCACCTGCTTCGAGCGCGACCGTGATCGAATCCTGCACGGCACCAATGCCTTTCGACGCCTCGCCGGTAAGACCCAGGTCTTCATCTTCCCCGAGGACCACCAGCGCACCAGGCTCACCCACGCCCTCGAGGTCGCCCAGGTCGCAACCTCGATCGCCCGTGCCCTGCGGCTCAACGTGGCCCTCGCCGAGGCGATCGCCCTCGGCCACGACTGCGGCCACGGACCCGGCGGACACGCCAGCGAGGACGCTTTCGCCCCCTACATCGACGGCGGCTACGACCATGCCGTTTGGGGCGCCGACGTGGTGCTCGCTCCGCTCAACCTCTGCGCCGAAACCCTCGACGGCATCCGCAACCACTCATGGTCCCGCCCCGCCCCATCGACTCCCGAGGGCGAGGTCGTGTCGTGGGCCGACCGGATCGCCTACGTCTGTCACGATTTCGAAGACGCCGCGCATGTTGGCATCGTCGACCCTGAACAGCTCCCTGAGCTGGTTCGTGAGCGCTGTGGGGCGACCCGTCGTCAACAGCTCGGCGCCTTCATCGGCGCGGTGGTCGACGCCGCATCCTCCACCGGCACCATCGGCATGGCCCCACCCATGGCCGAGGCGCTCGCCGCCTTCCGCCGGTTCAACTACGACCACATCTACATGCGGCCCGAATCGGTGGCCCAGGCGCAGCTGGTGATCCGCATCCTGCGCAACCTGGTCGAGTACTACGCCAACCAACCCTCTCCCCTGCCCTTCGACGGCCAAGCCGGCCTGACCGGCGGCCCCACGGCCGACCCTGGCAGTCCCGAGGCCCTCCGCCAGGCCGTCACCTACGTGGGCGGAATGACCGATCGGTTCGCCTTCACCCAAGCCGTCGACCTCCTCGGCTGGGACCGAGACCACCTCCCCCTCGGCATCGACTTGCGCGACCTGGTCTGAACCAGACCGTCATAGCCGTTCGGTACGCTTCAAGGCACTTCCCTCCCGGAGCGCATGCTCCCTTCCTGCCCTCAGTCCGGGAGATCCCACTATCATGTCAGTCGACCCTTCACGCCTACGCCTGCACCAGAGACTCCAAGAAGTCCTGGGGCCCGAAGAAGCCGAGACGCTCATGGCGCACCTGCCGGCATTCAACTGGTCCGAGATCGCCACCCAGAGCGACGTCACCGCCTTGCGACGCGACGTCATCGCGACCCAAGGTGACGTCAGGGGCGTGCAACGCGACGTCACCAGCCTCCAACACGACGTCAGCAGCCTCCAACACGACGTCAGCAGCCTCCAACACGACGTCAGCAGCCTCCAACAC
>CAZEFG010000037.1:0-626 GCA_964511355.1 uncultured Iamiaceae bacterium | reverse complement strand
GACGTGAGCAGCGTTCAACACGACGTCACCAGCCTCCAACACGACGTCCGGGCACTCGGGAATCAGATCGTCGAGGTCGAAGAGCGCGTCGGGGCCAAGATCGACCTTCTTCGCTCGCAGCACGACCACAAGATCGACCACGTCGGCGCAGAGCTGAAAGCCCAGATCGCTGCCACCGACCACAAGATCGACCGGGTGGGCTCTGACCTGGCGCTCCAGATGCGATCTTTCGAGAGCGAACTCCGAGTAGAGATGGCCGGCCTGCGCGCCGACTTCCACAGCACCATGCGAACCAACACCTACTTGGTGCTGGGCGGGGTATCGGCGCTGATGGTGGCCATGTCGACCATCAGCCAGATCTTCTAGCAGCCGCCTGGGTACCACCCGAGTCCAGACGCGGTTGAGGCGGCCCCTGGGGGGCCGCCTCAACGAAAAGCTTGTGGGTGCCGAAGGTCAGTCGACCGGCAGGATGTCGACCAGCTTGCGGCCCTTGCGGGAACCGAACTTGACCTTGCCCGGAGTGAGGGCGAACAAGGTGTCGTCGGCGCCACGGCCAACGTTTTCGCCGGGATGGACCCGGGTGCCGCGCTGGCGCACGATGATTGAGCCGGCGGTGACGACCCCAC
>CAZEFG010000036.1:0-12943 GCA_964511355.1 uncultured Iamiaceae bacterium | reverse complement strand
GGCGACCATCGAGCAGACCCAGCAGCTCGAACTCCTCGGGCGAGATGGTGATGGGTCCGCTCGAGAGTGGGAGCCGCGGCGTGCGGCGCAGGACCATGGTGGTGGTGGGAATGGCCTTGGCGATCTCTCGCCATTCCTCGACCCGGCGACGGACATCGGCCAGGACGTCGTCGAAGGGAAAGCCCGGGGTGAGGGCGAAAGGATGGGATTCGCCGCGGGTGAAATAGAAGCGCGCCGAGCTGGGCAACAGCAGTTCGAACAACGTGGTGACGGTGTGCTCGTAGAGGCGAGAGCGCAGGCGGTCAGGGTCAGCACCCGCCTCGACCAGCAGTGTGATCGCCGAACCGGCTTCGGTGTCGCCCGCCGTGGAGGAACTCACCCGGTCCCAGGTGGCCGAATCGACCAGACCAGCACCTAGAACCGCCTGACGTAGACCCAGGTTCACACCGCTGGCCGCGAGGCAGACCTCGCCGGGACCGACCACCACCACGGTGGCACCTTCACCCTCGAGGTGCAGGGTGCCCTCCTGCTGGGAGGTCTGGAGAAGGCGCAAAACATCAGCGAACGGAACCTCATCGAGGCGCCCCTCGAGACCGGAAGTGCTGGAACTCATGACCGCACGCTAGCCCTCGCGCCAACGTGGGATCGGGTGATCGTGGGCCGGATAGGCCAAACGGCCCCTCCTCGCTGTCTACTCAAGAACGCTGAACGATGTCCGATGGAAAGTGCATCACGAAGCGCGTGAGGTGCTTCGACTCCTGACAAGTCCGTGAGGCACGTGATGCTGCGAAACATGAAGCTGGGGACCAAGCTGCTGGCGGTCATCCTTCCGCCCCTTATCGTGCTCGTCGTGGTGGCGGGCATCGGCGCGCGAGATCGACTGGATCAGGCCGCCGACGCCCGTGCGGCCGAGCAGTACATCGAGCTTGCCGCCTCCACCAGCGCCTTGGTCACCACCATGCAGTGGGAACGCAACCTTTCGATGTTCGTCCTCGCTGGGGGCGACGAGGGCGACGAGTTCCTGGCCGAGCGCCGCGAGCGCACCGACCGCGAAGTGGCCCGAATGGTGGCCGCGGTCGATGCCCTCGACCTCGAAGCCGGTACCTCCCTGGCCGATCTGGCGACCCGTTCGGTCCAGCGGAACTCCGAACTGGTCAGCTTCCGGCAGTCTCTCGACGCCGGCACCACCGAGGTTTGGATCCTGCAGTCGTTCTTCGACCGGGCGATCGAGGACCACCTCAACGTGGTCAGTGAAGTGGCCAACACCGTCCCAGTGGTGGAGGTTTCGGCACCACTGGCTTCGTTCTCGGCTCTGACCCGGGCCAAGGAGCAGGCCGCCCGCACCAGCTCGGTGTATACGATCGCCCTGACCAACGGGTCCTTCGACGCTGACGGACGCGTCTGGCGGGCCACCCGAGATGCCGAGTCCGGCTTCGAGCGCTACATCTCGTTGTTCTACGACATCTCGCCGGCCGAGTTGGCTTCGACGATGCGTCGCGGCCTGGGCTCACCCGAATCCCAGCGGGCCGAGGACATGCGCCTGCAGGTCGTCAGCGAGGTCGCCCTCACCATCGACATCTTCGGCAACGGCGCGGCGATCGGTGAACCGCTCAAACTCGACTTCGACCCCAAGGAGTGGATCGACCGCTCCGAGAACCGCCTCAACGGCGTGAACCGCGTGGGTGCCGACATCCTCGGTGGGGTCACCGAGTACGTCACCGACGTGCGGACCGACGCCGAACAGGCGGCACTGTTGTTCCTCCTCGGTACCGCCGCGGCGGTGTTGTTGTCGGGGATCTTGGCCATCGTGGTGTCCCGCAGGGTCACCAAGCCCCTCCGGGAGCTGACCGTGGCCGCCGATCGGCTCTCGACCGAGCAGCTTCCCGCTCTGGTCGAGCAGCTGCGGAGCCCGTCGGCGTCATCATCGATTGGCGTCACTCTTGAGCCCATCAACATGGGCCGCACCGACGAGATCGGCTCGCTGGCCGACGCCTTCGACTCGATCCAGCGAGTGACCGTCGAAGTGGCCGAGGAGCAGGCCAGCCTGCTCAAGAAGGGGATCGGCGACATCTTCGTCAACCTCGCCCGCCGTAACCAGACCCTGCTCGACCGCCAGATCGAGTTCATCGACCAACTCGAAAGCGCCGAGGAAGATCCCGACGTCCTCGAGGACCTGTTCAAGCTCGACCACCTCGCCACCCGTATGCGGCGCAACGCTGAGTCGCTGCTGGTGTTGGCCGGCGTCGAGACGGGGCACCGCCGCTCGCGTCCGGTGCCTCTGGCCGACGTGGTTCGGGTGGCCATCGGTGAAGTCGAGGACTTCGCCCGTCTCAACCTGCTGGCGCTCGACGACGCCATGGTCAGCGGCACCGCCGCCATGGACATCGCCCACATGCTCTCCGAGCTCATGGAGAACGCCACCGCCTTCTCGCCGCCTGAGACCAATGTCGAGATCCTTGGTCACCAGAGCCCCGAGGGCTATGTGATCTCGATCTCCGACCAGGGCATCGGCATGAGCGAGGAGCAGTTCGCCGAAGCCAACCGCCTCCTGGCCGAGCCGCCGCTGGTCGGCCTGACCCTGTCCCGGTCGCTCGGCTTCACCGTCGTTGGTCGTCTGGCATCGCGGTTCAACGTGAGCGTCCGTCTCACGTCGTCTCCCACCGGCGGCGTCACGGCTCTGGTCACCCTGCCTCACTCGGTGCTGCAGGAAGCCCAGATCACCGTGACCCCGGATGTGTCGACCCAAGCGGCCGCTCCGGCACCGGTCGAGGCGACACCCGCTGAGGCGGCACCCGCGGAGATGGAGCCAGCTCCGGCTGCGCAAGCGACGGTCGACCCCTATGCCACCCCCACCCTCGACGATGTCTTCGCCGAGCCGGAGCGTGCGCCGGAGCCGGTGTTGGCCGCCCCGGAAACCCCGGTGCTGAACCTCGACCCCGATCCGGCCTTCGCTGAGGCCGACGAGGTCGCCGAGACGGTTTCCGACGCGACCGCGTCCGACGAGACCGCACCGCCAGCCGCACCGCCGGCCGTGGTCGATCAACCGGCGCCCGATTGGGTTGCCCCCGCTCCCGCGGCTTCGTCGCTCGCCTCGGCGGTTCCCGAAGGTGACGCCTTCGATGCCGGCTTGGCCGCCCTGATCGGCGATGAGTCCGCTGCTGATCAATCGCCGGCCCAACCGGAGCCGGCGGCGCCGAGCATCTTCAGCGATGCGGCCATGGGGGAAGAGACTCCCACCCAGACCGACGAGCTGACGGCCTCAGGGTTGGTACGCCGGGTTCCGCGGGCCAACATCCCAGCTGAGGAACACACCGAACGTCCCGGTGCCTCATCGGTGGCTGCGTCCCAGCGGTCACCCGAAGAGGTGCGGGCCATGCTGTCCCGGTACCGCTCCGGGCTCCAGCGTGCCGGTCAGAGCGGTGATGGACCCGGGTCGGGCTCCGACTCGGACGGATCGAACTGAGGGGATTGTCGATGAGTGATCTCAGCGCTGCTGCGAGCAACGTCAACTGGTTGGTCTCGAACTTCGTCGAGCGGGTGCCCGGAGTGAGCGAAGCGGTGGTCGTCTCCGCCGACGGGCTTCCGATGGCGGTGTCGGTGGGATTGTCCCGAGAAGCAGCCGACCGCTTCGCCGCCGTCGCCTCGGGCTTCATCGGCCTCGCCTACGGAGCTGCTGGCCGCTTCGGTGGCGGACCGGTACAGTCGGTCATCGTCGAGATGGAGCGGGCGTTCCTGTTCGTCACCGGGATCAGCGATGGTTCGTGCCTGGCCGTTGTGGCAGGGGCGGACTGCGATGTCGGCCTGGTCGGCTACGAGATGGCCCTGCTCGTCGAGAAGGCTGGCGCCGTACTGACGCCAGAGCTGCGAGCGGAACTGCAAGGAGCACTGCCACGATGAGCACGGACGACGGTAGCGCCGACCTGGGCGTTCGCATTCGCCCATACGCCATCACCGGTGGTCGGACCCGGGCTGACACCGACCTTCCCATCGAAGCCATGGTCAGTGCCACACCCCAGGGCCTGGCCGAGCAGAGTTCGCTCACCCTCGAGCGGGCCCGCATCGTGTCGCTGTGCTCGTCACCCCAGTCGGTGGCCGAGATCTCAGCTCATCTGGGCTTGCACCTCGGTGTAGCCCGGGTACTCGTCGGCGACCTCGCCGGCGAAGGACTCATCGCAGTGCACCGTCCCAACCACGTCGGGGATCGTCCCGACCTCAGACTGCTCGAAAGGGTGCTCGATGGCCTCCAAGCACTTTGATGAACCGGCGCCGGCACCCATCCCGGTCAAGATCATCGTGGCCGGGGGCTTCGCCGTCGGTAAGACCACCTTTGTGGGATCGATCTCAGAGATTGCACCTCTGACCACCGAAGCGGCCATGACCAACGTGAGCGTCGGGGTCGACGACACCTCGGCGGTGGCAGGCAAGACCTCAACCACCGTGGCCATGGACTTCGGCCGCATCTCACTCGGCAACGACTTGATCCTCTACCTGTTCGGCACCCCGGGTCAGCCTCGATTCCACTTCATGTGGGACGACCTGGTTCGCGGTGCCATCGGTGCGGTGGTCATCGTCGACAGCAATCGCATCGCCGACTCGTTCCCCGCCGTGGACTATTTCGAAGCCCGCGATGTGCCCTTCATCGTGGCGCACAACACCTTCAACGGGGCGGCGTCGCACACCCTCGACGACCTACGCGAGGCGCTGGCGGTGCCCCTCGATGTTCCGATGATCGAGTGCGACGCCCGAGAACGCAGTTCCACCAAGGTGGCCCTGCTCGAACTCGTCCAGCACGCCATGGTCAAGGCCGCCGCCGCTTGAGGCACGAGAAGGCCGCCGCCGCTTGATTTTTCGTGGGTTGGGCGTCGAGTTCGCGCTATGGCGCTGAACTCGACGCCCAAACTCCGTTTTGGGCTCAGCCGAAGGTGATGACCGAGCGGGCCAGCGCTCCGGTCTTCATGTGCTCGAAGCCGTCGTTGATCTGATCGAGGGTTATGCGAGCCGACACCAGCTCGTCGAGCTTCAACCTCCCGTCGAGGTAGAGGTCGATGTAGCGGGGCATGTCGACCCGGAAGCGGTTCGATCCCATGGCCGAACCCTGGATCCGGCGCTCGCCGAGGAACGACACGCCGGGCAGCTCGATGTTCTGGCCCACCGGGATCATCCCGATGACGGTGGCGGTTCCGCCGGAGCGGAGCATGTTGAACGCCTGCTCGGCAGCCACCTTGAGACCGATGGCCTCGAATGAGTAGTGGACCCCGCCGCCAGAGAGCTTGAAGACTTCCTTCACCGGGTCGGTGCCAGAGGCGTTGACCACGTGGGTGGCACCGAAATCCATGGCGAGGTCGAGCTTGGAGTCGAGCATGTCGACCGCGATGATCTGGCGGGCCCCGGCTATCCGGGCGCCCTGAATGGCGTTGAGACCGATACCGCCGCAGCCGATGACCGCCACGGTGGTCCCAGGTTCGACGCGGGCGGTGTTGAACACGGCCCCGAGGCCAGTGGTGACGCCGCAGCCGATGAGAGCAGCCCGGTCGAGGGGCATGTCGTCGCGGATCTTCACCACGCCGTGTTCGTGGATCAGCATCTGTTCAGCGAACGACGACATCTTGAGGAACTGCGCCACTGGTTGGCCATCGCGAGACAGCCTCGGGGGCTGGTCGGGGCCTCGGTCAGTTGATGCGGAGTTGGAGCAGATGGCGGGACGCCCGGTGAGGCAGTTCTCGCAGTTGCCGCAATAGACCGAGAGACAGGTGATGACGTGATCGCCGGGCTGGACGTAGGTGACCTGGCTGCCGACGGCCTCGACCACCCCGGCCGACTCGTGGCCGAGCACCGCGGGGGTGAGGTAGGGGTACTTGCCCTCCATGAAATGGAGGTCGCTGTGGCACAACCCGGCCGCGGCCACCTTGATGAGAACCTCTCGGGGGCCCGGCTCGGCGATCTGGATGTCCTCGATCTCGAGGCTTCCCGGGATCGAGTTGAGTACAGCAGCACGCATGTGTTCCCCCCTGAGGATGATTTTCGGAGGCTCA
Organism: uncultured Iamiaceae bacterium; assembly: GCA_964511355.1. GTDB lineage: Bacteria > Actinomycetota > Acidimicrobiia > Acidimicrobiales > SKKL01 > SKKL01. The sequence continues at coordinate 6,911 of CAZEFG010000036.1, read as the reverse complement.
TCCTGACACAGACCTTCGCGCCCGGGGGGCTCCTGTCAGCTCGCCGACAGGCTCACTCTTGAGTGTCGGGGGATTCGCGATCGTCGGGGGACGGGAACAGTGGAACTCCGCCCAGGCGGGCCTGGGGTGGGACCAGACCCTCAAGCTGGGTCTGCACGGCCAACCCCCGGTGAGATACAGCGACGGCGACGAGTTCCTCGACCTCTTCCCAGTCGTGGGCCCGAGGCCCGGGCAGGCTCCGGTTGTAAGGAGCATCGAACACGATGACCTGATTGCCCTGCTCCCGTAGAGCCGTGACGTTGTGTGGGGCATCGTCGATGTAGAGGTCAGCTTCGACCTGGGGCTTGTGCCCCAGAAAGCAGAGATCCCGGTAGGGGATTCCAACGTCGTCGAGCCAGGCGACGGTGTCGGACACGGCCACGGCGTGTCCCCAGTTGACCGCCAGTCGGTGGGTTATCACCCGTATCCACACGCCCGCATCGCTGAGGCGCCAGAGAGCGTCGGCGACGCCGGGCATGGGATCCATGGTGCGAAAGATCCGCTCCTCCAAGACCGCCCGTCGGTGCAGCATCTCGAACGTTGGTCGATCGATACCCCATTCAGCGAAGTCCCACGTGCCGGGGCCAGGCAGTTCGCCCTCGTCGACCCCTAGGTGGGTGGCGGCGACTGCGCGGAAGGCAGCGGTATAATCGCCGCACACTCCGTCGAGATCGACGCCGAAGATGAACGTCATGTGGCAACGGTATGCCACCACGCCCAGGGGGCCAGAAACCAACCGCCCTGTGGATGACGGCCTGCGCTCTCAATCTGTTGCTGCCAACTCCATATGCTCCCGGTCAACACCACCTCGACATCGCTCGGCTACCAACCTTCTCTCGACGGGCTACGAGGCGTCTTTGTGGTCGCCGTGCTCCTGTTCCACGGGGGTTTCGCCTGGGCCGTGGGCGGTTACCTCGGTGTCTCGGCCTTCTTCACGTTGTCGGGCTTCCTGATTTGCTCGCTCCTGATCGACGAACACAGCCGCAGCGGCCGTATCGACCTTCGTAACTTCTGGATCCGCCGAGCTCGGCGGCTGTTGCCGGCGGCCTGGATCACCCTCGGGATCGCCTTGGTCTATGGCCTGACCCTTGCCAGCTCCGGCACCCAACGGGCCCTACCCGGCGATGTATTGGCGGCGCTCGGCTACGTGGTGAACTGGCGGTTCATCTTCACCGAAGCCAGTTACGAAGCTTTGTTCTCCGAGCCGTCGCCGGTGGCGCACCTGTGGTCGCTCGCCATCGAGGAACAGTTCTACCTGGTGTTCCCCCTGCTGGTCACCGGGGTGTTGGCCCTCAGCGGTGGACGCCGCCGCCCTCTGGCGCTCACCCTGGTGGGCCTCAGCTTGGCGGCCACGGTGTGGATGGCGTTCCTGCACGACCCGGGGGCCGACACCGCCCGGGTCTACTACGGCACCGACACCCGCGTCGCCGAAATGTTGGTGGGGGCCGCGGCCGCACTCGGATGGCGGCGGTTGTCGCGGGGTGGCTGGTCAGTCCGGCTTCGTCGCTTCGACCCCGCCATCCAGTTCCTGGGTCTGACGAGCCTGGTTGGCCTGGTGGTGGCCTGGACCCAGGTTCCCGTCAGCTCGAGCGGGCTGTACCGGGGAGGCTTTCTGCTTCACGCACTGGCGGTGGCGATGGTGCTGTTCGCAGCCATCCGGCCCGGCCCGATCCGAACGGTCGCGTCGTTCGAACCGTTGCGCCGCCTCGGCCTCATCTCCTACGGGCTCTATCTCTACCACTGGCCCGTCTTTTTGTGGCTCAACCCGGGTCGTACGGGTCTCGACGGCTGGACACTCTTTGCCCTGCGGTGCGCGGCGACGCTGGCGATCTCGATCGTGTCCTATGTCGTGGTCGAACAACCCATCCGCAAGGCACGGCGGATCACCGGCCGGACCGCGCTCATCGTCGCCCCGGTTGCCGTGCTGGTGTTGCTCGGCGGAGTGGTGGCGGTTCCCACCCCGGCACCGACGCTCATGGAGTCAGCGTCGTTCGGGTCCGAGATCGATCCCTTCGCCGAGCTCGATCTGGACGAGGTCCCCGACCGCGAGCCCAACGTCGATCCGGTCATCCCCCGGGTATCGGTGTTCGGAGACTCCACGGCCATCGCTCCCTTCTACGGGCTGCTCGATGTCGACAGCACCACCGGTGAACTGGTCGTGGTTCCCGGCCGGATGGTGCTGGGTTGTGCTTTGGTGCGTGCCCCGGCCATGAGATCGCAAGGGGCGGTCCTGCCGCTGTCCGAGGTCTGCGCCAGCTGGCCCGATCTGTGGCCCGAGATCATCGCCAAGTCGAAGCCCGACATAGCGGTGGTGCTCTTCGGCCCGTGGGACGCAAGCGATCATCAACTCGACGGCGGCGACCAATGGGTAGCGGTGGGCGACCCCGCGTACGACGAGTTCGCCCGATCCGAGATCCGCCACGCGCTCGACATCCTGACCGCCCATGTCGACATGGTGGTCTGGTTGACCAGTCCCCCCATCGATCAAGGTCGCGGCCAGGTGAACGCTCCCGACGACCCCGCCAGCCAGCCCGAGCGCATCGAGCGCTGGAACGAGTTGGTGAAGGCCGAGGTCGAGGCCCACCCCAGCGGCGAAGCGGTGGTCGTCGACCTCAACAGGTGGTTCCACGAGCTCCCCGATGGGCCCTTCGACCAGGTACTCCGCCCCGACGGGGTTCACGTCGCCGAGTCGCAGGCGCCGGTGGTGGGGCGCTGGCTTGCCGATCAGATCCTTCCCCTATGGGCGGCACCCCGCGGCCAGGCAACCTCAGAGGCGGGCTCGCCGCCCTAGAACGGTTGGGCGTCGAGGAAGCGCAACGCCTCGTCGATGAAGGTGAAGTCCTTGGGGGTGCCGAAGTGGTCCATCTTCTTCAGGGTCACCAGTTGGGCGTCGGGAAGGGCGGCGAGCAACCGGTCGGCGGGGCCGACGAAGTCCTGATCTCCGAGCACCACCAGCACCGGAACGGCGACCCGACCAAGCTGGTCTTCGTCGATCGGTGGCGGGTTTCTGCGCATGCACGCGGCCAGGGCGAGCGGGTCGTTGCCGGGTGTCTCGGCCAGCTCCTTGAAATGACGGGCGATCTGGTTTTCGGGCACGTCGTCGGCCTCGATCGCGTCGGCGATCCGTCCGCTTCCCTCTGAGCGGAACAGGTTCTCGCCGACTCCGGCGACCACGATGCGGCCGAACCGTTCGGGGTGACGCGTCGCCAGGGTGAGGGTGAGGCGTGCCCCCATCGAAAAGGAGATGACGTCGACCTCACCGTCGGGAAACTGGGCGAGGAGGTGGTCTTCCATCTGCTCGTACGCGGCCGGGTCGTGTGGTTTGTCGGCGTCACCGTGCCCCAGCAGATCGACCGCGATGGCTTGACGTCCGGCGTCGGCCAACAGGTCGAGCCAACCAGGTTCGGCCCAGGTGCGGGTGGCCGAGGTGGCGAAGCCATGAACGAGGACTACGGGCTGGGAGCGCATTACCGAACCTTAGAGTCCGCGACGCCGGCGCTGGCCGGACCGGGCGGCGCGGCGGGCTCTCGCATCGTCGGCCAATGCCTCGAAGACCGCTTCGGCGGTCGCATCCCAGGTGAACCGCCGAGCGTGTTCGAGGGCGGCGGCGGCCAGTTCGTGACGGCGGGCGTGGTCGGAGAGAATCGAGTCGAGCGCGGCAGACACACCGTCGTCGCCATCGGCGAGTATGCCGGTGGCACCGTCGACCACTGCGTCGAGATGGCCGGTCGTGCGGGTCGCCACCGCCGGGGTGCCACAGGCGGCTGCCTCGGTGAGGGTCATTCCCCAGCCCTCGACCGCTGAAGAGCTGGCGACCACCCATGCCTGTTGGAGCAAAGCCACGAGTTCGGGATCGGAGACCCGTCCCGGAAGCGAAACCCAGTCGGCGGCGCCGAGCCGCTTGATCTCGGCCTCGAGGGTGGGTCTTTCCGAGCCCTCCCCGGCGATCACCAGACGCAGGCCGGGGTGGCGGTCCTTGATGGCCGCGGCCGAGCGGATGAGAGCATCGAAGCGCTTTACCGGCGCCAGGCGACCAACGGCCACCACCAGAGGCTGTTCGGCGCGGGTACCTCCGGGCTGGAAGCGGGGGTCTATTCCCGGCGGGACGATACGCACCCGATCAGACGCGAAACCAAGTTCGTGCACAAGTTCGTTCTTCGATGACGCCGACAGAGTGACGATCTCGGTGTTGCGGTAGAACCGGGGGGCAACCCGTCGTTCCATCACTTCGCCCACCGCGCCCAGGCGTTGGCCGAGCGCCATCTTCCACATCGGGCCGTGGACATGGTGGAGGATGACGATGCGCGGAGACCGAGCCCACACCGGCGACATGAACGGAACTCCGTTCCAGATCTCGACCATGGCGTCGCGGGGACCCATGCGGCCGGTTGCGGCGCTCAGCGCGGCCCGGGGAAACACCGAGTATCGACCGGCTCGGCGGATTGTCCGGTAGCCGTCGCGTTCTTCCTCAGGTTCCTGCCCGGCGGCCGCCGAGGTACGCAACGTGAGGTCGAGTCCGGCCGCGGCCCAGCGGCGGAACACCTCGTGGGCATGGAGCTCGGATCCGCCGGCCTCGGGGTCGCCCAGTTCACGCCACGCCAAGGCATGAACCCGTGAGATCCCGACGTCGTCGGCCAGGGATCGAATGCGGTGGCTGGTGGGGGAGGAGGAGTCCGGTGCGGGGTGGGACACAGATGGGCCTGGGCTCGGCAGACGGGAGATGCAGTGAGGAAGGGCCGCGAGGGCGGGCCGTATAGTATGCCGCCCGATGACCGACGCTCCCCAGACCTTCAACGATGCCCTCCCTCTCATCGACGGAATCGAGGGTTGGCTGTCTCCCGATCAGGCCGAACGCCTCTGGAATGCGGCTGTTCCCCTCACCGAGGGCGCCCGTCTGGTCGAGATCGGCAGCTTCCGGGGCCGCTCTGCGGTCATCCTCGCCACCGCCGCTGGTCCTGGCACCACGCTGGTCGCCATCGATCCCCACGCGGGCAACGATCGGGGAGCCTTGCGGGGCGAGGGAGAAACCCAGGAGGAAGAGGCCGAGATCGACCACAAGGCCTTCAACGCCAACCTCGAGGCCGCCGGAGTACGCGATCGGGTCGAGCACATTCGCAAGTTCTCCCACGACGCCGTCGCCGAGGTCGAAGGTCCCATCGACCTCCTTTACGTCGACGGGGCCCACCAGTACCGCCCGGCGGTGACCGACATCCGCACCTACGGTGCCAAGGTCCGCCCCGGTGGCACCATGCTCATCCACGATTCGTTCAGCTCAGTCGGAGTGACCGGAGCCATCATCACCGACCTGGTGGCCTCGTCCCAGTGGCGCTACGTGGGCCGGTCCCGTTCGTTGACCGAGTACCGCAAGGAGCCCGTAGGGGGTCTGGCGCGGGTCGCCAACGGGGCCCGCCAGGTGGCGCAGCTTCCGTGGTTCGTGCGCAACATCGCCATCAAGGTGTTGTTGCTGGTGAAGCAGCCGGGGTTGGCTGCCAAGGTGTTCGGTCACACCGAGAACAGCCCGCCCTACTAGGCCGCCGGGGCGGGGGGCTACTTGCGCCGGGGGACGATCGGAGCGTCGCGGCCGGTGCCGGTGACGCGGGTGCCCATTTCCTTGACCGACGAGGTGGCTTCCTCGTGGTAGTCCTCTTCGACGTTGACCGTCCACACGTCGTGATTCTTGCCATCGACGATGTTTTCGACCGTGAGCATCGCCGTGAGCATCGAGTGGTCCTGGTTGTTGTAGCGGTGCATACCGTTGCGCCCCACAGGGTGAACGTTGGGCGTGGCGGTGTCGATCCACTTACGCAACATCTCGACGCGGTCGGTGTAGCCCTCGTCGTAGGTGGGATAGGCCTTCGGCACCCGCACCACGTGGCCCAACTCGACGCGGTCGGGGTCGACCAGGCCGAGAAAGGCGATCTCGTGTTTGGCCTGCGCGATCAGTTCTTCGTCGGATTTGGTCCACATGTCGTCGCCCTCGAACACGAAGTACTCGAGGCCCAGGCAGGTGCGGCCTTCTTTGACCATGTAGGGAGACCACGAGCCGTAGTTCTGGATACGGCCGACCTCGACCTCGGGAGCGTGGATGTAGATCCAGTTGTCGGGGAAGGCAAACTCCTCGGGCACCACCAACGCCACCGACAGGAAGTCGCGGAAGCTGATGTCGTCGGCAGCCTCGAGAACCTCGGGCGGGGGAGCCGGGTCCATGCCCATGACCAGCTTGCTGAAGGGCATCGACGAGATGACGTGGTCGCAGGTGAAGGTGGAGGTGGTGCCGTCAGGGTGCTCGGCCACGACCTCGTATGCGCCGCCGTCGCGATGGTTGATGCGGCGGACCTTGGTCTCCATGTGGACGGTGGAACCCTGGGCGAGGACCTTGTCGCGACAGACCTCCCACATCATTCCCGGGCCGTACTTGGGGTACTGGAACTCTTCGATGAGGGAGGTGATCTCCTTCTGGTTCCGCTTGGGGAGGATGGCGTTGATTATGGCGTTGCGCAGGTTCAGGTTCTTGATGCGCTGCGCCGCGAAATCAGCCTCGAGTTCGTCAGCCGGGATCCCCCAGACCTTTTCGGTGTAGCTCTTGAAGAAGTGCTGATAGAGCCGCTTGCCGAACCGGGCGACCACCCAGCCCTCGAACTTGTCCTGGTTCTTCGGCGGACGAAGCTGGGCATAGGCATAGGACGCGACGCAGCGGACCGCTTCGACCGGCCCCAGGTTCTTGAGGGCGTTCGAGGCCTTGAGCGGGTAGTCGTAGTACTTGCCGCGGTAAAAGATCCGGCTCATCCGGGGACGCAGGAGGAAGTCCTCGTCCGGCAGGATCTCGTGCCAGAGGTCTTCGACCTCTTGCACCTTGGTGAAGAAGCGGTGAC
>CAZEFG010000035.1:0-12971 GCA_964511355.1 uncultured Iamiaceae bacterium | reverse complement strand
CACCCAACAGGTGGACCCTCAGGCCCTCACTTCCACCACTTCATGGGACGCCAACATCGTGTTCGTCGCACCAGTTCCGCGTACTGCGTAGTCCGTGCACAGAACGCGACCACATTCGACCGCTCGCTGGAGGCGGCGATCTCCACCAACGCTGACTCGAGTAGGCCATGAGGCCAATCCGATCGCCTGAATGCGCGCTCATACATGCCGATGGCTTCGAGCGGATCCAATAGGCCGTAGCCGCCCGAGAGGATCACCATCTGCTGTCCATCCAGTCGCGCATCACTGATGGCTCGGCCCGCTGATTGGTAGAGGCGCCCTGCGTACCGATCGACCGCAGACATTGCCTTGCCGGAATCAAGCGCTGCTTTCGACGCGATCTCCCCGCGGGCCCCAGCGAGCCGTTCGGCTGTCTCCGCTGTGAGCAGGTTGGCAACGGAGTGTTCGACCAACGGCGTGGGCTGCGAGCCGCCGGGACGCTTCGCTTTGGAACACGGAATAAGGATCAGCGCGTCGTGGGCGCCAGGAAGGACGACGGAACGCTCCCGGGTGATCAACGACGAACCGGTGGACCGGATTCGCCGTGGCCGGTCGAGACCTCGACCCACGCGGTGCAAAGTCGTCGGCTCCGACGAGCCGGGAGCAGAAGCCTCAGCACCTCCCCTCGGATAGTTGCCAATGGTGCCGTCGCCACGGACGAGTCGCTCCACGAGTCCCTGACCCTCCAGTCGTCGGCAAATCTGGTTCACCTGCTGATGCGGACCCACCCCCGTCGCAGCGACCAGCTCTCCGTCGCTTGCGCCAGGCCTTCGTCCAATCGCCGCCAGCAGCCGCTCGGCGTTCGTCACCAAGAGACGCTCCTTTCCCCAGAGATCAGGCGCGTGCTTCGGCGAGGCATCGATCCAAGAAGGCAGAGGCGTTGGCAGTGAGCCTGACTCTCTCGTATGCAGCCAAGAGGGAACGCTTTAGCTCCTCGTCAGATAGCGCGGGCTCGACCTCGTGGAGCCCCCTGCCAAGTGCAGCAACCTCGGAGATCGGTATCTTCTCAAGCTCCCCATCCCCTCGCGTCCTGATGACGACGGGCGTCGTACCGGGTAGCAGGAGAGTCTTGTTCGCTTGCCCGGGCTCGGTGTCGGGGCTCGCCTCCAGTCGGCCTGAACGCAAGGCCTCCGTCACATTTCGGAGGAAGGCTGCCAGCTCCTTCGGCTCTACCTCGTCGGCCACTACTTGCCCTTTCACACGCCCATTGGCCGCCTCAACGAGACAACCTCTCCTGTTCACGTCGGCACAAGCAGGCGATTCAATAGGAGACCTGATCGGCGGGACTCGCCGATCAGGTCGAGCTGAGGGGCCGACCGGGCGGGGAAAGGTCATCATTTGTCACGGGCCTCCGGGCACCGGCAAGACCACGGCCATGCGGTGACTGCTGCGATCGTGGGAGTCGTGGTGTCGTGGCCAGTACGTCGCCCCTTGAGTTGGCACCGTGGGTGCCGATTGGCCCGGAAACGTTAGTGGCAGATGAGCCGCTTACGACCCGACCGACTCGTACCGAAGGACTCGCAGTGAACGACCTGTTTTACCGATGGAAAGCGTGGATTGCGGCTGCTGTCATCATCCAGATGGTGATTGTGCTCCCATACATGGGGGACACAATCACGGTTCGGTATGGTCTCGCCGAAGTCATCTCGGTCCTCTTCTCCCAAGTGGTGCTGGTCGGCGGTTGCATGTTCCGAGCAGGGCAGCTGTTCGACCGGGATCGAGTGGCGCGATAGCTGGCCCTTCCGTGAGGTCTAGTGCAGGCTTAGCCCGACTACGCACGACCTGAGCGAGCCACCTGCGCTCGCCGAGATGTTCGTACGCCCCAGCGACCTCACCCGCATCGGCGAGAGTGCGACCGAGGAACCAACAGGGGGGAAGTACCTGTGAGCAAGCCGAGCATCACCGGTATCAAGAACGCCGACGGGTCGTCATCTGGATGCACATGGGGCAATAGGCGAACATGCGCAACCCCCAGCCCCGACCGGATGTCACCTCCATTCCACCGACGCCATCGCCGAGAAGAACCGCGAACGGCGCGCTGCCGCAGACGCCCGGCGCCAAGAGCTCTAGGAGAGCGGCCCGACTCAGTCGTAGCGGTACCCGGCTTCGTCCGCGTGGTCCTGCATAGGGTGTGGCGATGGAGACGATCGCCGAGGCACAGCCCAACCGCCGGTCACCGGCACGGTGGTCGATCGCAGCTTTGGTGGTCGCGATAGCTCTTTTCGCCGTCGGGTCGTGGTGGTGGACCGGTGGTGCCCGACTCGACGATGGCGCCTTCAACGGCGGGATGCCCACCGCTCCGGGCGAGACGCGCTACGCGGGTCACATGCTCAGCTCCGACGGACCCATCGAGCTCCGGTCGGCGCGAGTTGGCACCATCAAAGGCGCCGGCCCTGGTGACCTCGACGTCGAAGTCGTCCTCATCGTGGTGGAGCCCAGCCAGACGATCCCACTTGGCACAAGCGACATCAGCGAGTTCGAGCAACTCCCCATCGCTGGAGTCATTGTCGACGGTCCGATCGAGCGTTCTCGCCACTCGACACAGCTCCTCATGGTCAGCGCAACGCCCCAAGTGGAGGGCGCCTGGCGGATCCGCGACCTCGAGGTCACCTACCGCACCGGCAATCGCCCGCTGCGCACCACGGTCGTGGACCTAAACCTCTGCCTCTTGGCGACCAATGGTGAGATCGCCCAGCCGCTCGATGGGTCACCAGCACCTGGCGTCGACGCCGCAGATTGGGAGTTCTACCAGTCCTGCTTGGGCTGAGTCTCCCTGCCGAGCGGACCGATGTGCCTCGTGGCGTGCGTGCTCGGTGGGGTGGCCATGGTCCGTTGCTGCTGGTGGGCGGAAGGAGCCACGACAGGCGTCACTGTTCCCGCCTGCGGCGGATCACAGCACGCTGGAGGTCGTTCTCGGGTGAGTCTCGGTGCGCCTTCTTGGTGCCTTGGCGCAGCGCGGCGAGCCGGGCCAGCACCTCGGCGCGGTCGACCCCCGCATCGACCAGCAGGCAGCCGATCACCGTTCCGGTGCGCCCAACGCCGCCCCAGCAGTGCACGAACACCACACCCCGGTCGGCCTCGGCCCGGATGGCCTCGACGATCTCGTCGTACCGATCGTCATCCAGGACCGAGAGGTCTGGAATGGGAAACCGTAGGTGGCGCAGGTCGAGCTGGCGGGCTTCGGCGGAAGCCGCCACGTGCAGGTCGTAGCGGTCCAGCTCGCCCTCCTCGGTGAGGTCGACGAAGGTCTGCACCCCCGCGTCGACCAGCAGGTTCACCTTCTCGGCCGAGCGACGCGGACCGTCCTTGTGGCCGGGATACTCGCCGGCGAGAACCCGGCCCGGCTCGACCCACCAGGCGTGGATAGCGTCGTCGTGCTCCCACCGCTCAGGCAACGGTCCCCCGGCGCCGGCTACGAACAGTCGGTCGGCCATCATCTCGATGCGGTCGATCATGGCGATCTTGCGTCGCCAGTCCTTGGGAATGCCCGACTCGCCCCAGCGGGCTCCGGCGAGCTGACCGGCGATCGCTGCGGTGGTGTCGGCATCGTCGCCGAGGTTGGCGGCCCGCAGCACCGCATCGCCAAAGTCGGCGGCGCCGGCCACCGCCCAGATGGCGGCCTCAAGCGCATCGACACAAAAGCCCGTCCCCCTGAGGGCCGGCGGCTCCTTGTGCCGCCACGACCCCCGGGCGATGGCCTCGATCTGGGGATGAAGCTCGCCCCACTGCCAGAAGTCGGCGTCGAACACCTCGTCGACCGAGACGCCAGAGATCAGCGCAGCGACGATCGCACCGAGCACCCGACATGCATCGACAGGACGACTCGCAGCGTGGGTGGAGCGGCTCGACTCGGCCGAACGCTCCGCCGCCTCAGCGGGATCGACGTGCCAGCGGATCGGCACCGGGGCCAGACGCATCAGCGACCCGTTCGCGGCCGAGTCCTCGTTCGGGTGGGGATCGATCGGGTCGCCGGTGCGCGCGAACCGGTCGAGCTGGGCGCTGACCGTGTTACCGATGTCGAAGCACCGCCCGTTGGAGGAGAGATAGCCCTCGCGCTGCCACAGCCGGTACCGGCGTAGCTGGTCGGCGAGATCCATCTCACCGGTATCGAGCAGCGACTCGGCCAGACACAATGCCATCGACGTGTCGTCGGTCCACTCGCCCGGCTTCAGACCGAAGGGGCCGCCGCCGACCATGTCGGTGATCGGCGTGAATGTCCCTGGCGCTTTGAACTCGAGCGTGGTGCCGACGGCATCGCCGACCGCCAGACCGACAAGGGCACCGATGGCCCGGTCGCGGCGAGTGTGTTGGGTGGAATCAGGCATGGGTGTCCTCTCGGGGACGGCGGAGGGGTGGATCGATCTCGGTGGGCGTGGAGCTCGTCGCCCGGTAGAGCTGGGCCGGTCGACCACCTGAGGATCCAGGCGTGGACTGGGTGCCGGCGACCGGCTCGACCACGTGACTGGCCAGGACCTTGCGTCTGAAGTTCGCCACGTCGAGCTCGGTGCCCCACACCGCCTCATAGACCGAACGGAGCTCGCCGAGGGTGAACTCGGGTGCACAGAACCGGGTGGCGAGCGACGTGTGCTCGAGCTGCCGGCGGACGTGCCCGATGCCGTCGCGCAGGATGGTTCGGTGGTCGAAGGCCAGGCGACGGCGGAGAGCGCTGGCCACATCGACGATGGCCACCGCCGCAGCGTCGGTCCCGGCTTGGGCAGGAGGCAGGTCCGCGACCAGGGCGACGTGGGCGACCGACACGACCCGCATACGTGGGTCTCGGCCAGGTGCGCCGTAGGTGGCGAGCTGCTGGAGCCCGCCGACGTCGTTGCGGGCGAGCTCCACGCCCGTCTCCTCGGCCAGCTCTCGGCGGGCCGCCTCGTCGACGCTCTCGTCGACATGGACGAAGCCGCCGGGCAGAGCCAGACGACCGGCGAAGGGCTCGACGCCACGCTCGACGAGCAGGACCGACAGCGCCCCGTCGTGGACGGTGAGGACGACGAGGTCGACGGTGACCGCGAACGGCGGGAATGATCGTGGGTGATAGCCGTCCGGCGCGGCGCTGCGAGAAGCCATGGATCGGATCGTAACAGAGGTTTTGGTCAAAGTGACTTGTATTGCCCCGCAAATACTGTCACTGTGACCATAACGACGCGACGAAAGGCGGCATCCGCACCTGGATGACCGAACGCTTCCGCGCACTTCTGGCAGGCTCGGGCGTGGAGTGGATCGAGGTCGAGGGCGGCCGCAGCGCGCGAGTCACGGCGGTTCTCAGCCGGATGCGGACCTCAGGTGCTGCGCTCAACTTCTCTTCTCGTGGTCACGACGTGGCGACCTCGCGCGGGGGCGATCACCGACAGGAGCCGGCGCTTGGTCACCATGTCATGGGGAGCGGTAGCACGCGCTTCGCCGAGTGAACGAGACGATCCCGCTCGGGCGGACAATCCACGATCGCAACAACCGAGATCCTGTCGTAGGGGTGACGTAGCCTTGAGGTGGTCCAGCCGGGACGCGCCTGTCCCCTCGACTGATCACCAATCGAGGTCCGCACGACCGTGGCACGAAAGGAGCGGAATGACCACCAATGATCGATCGTCTATCCGCCTCCGCCTCCTCGGCGCTGACTACCCGAACGGCGAGATTCCGCTCTCCCACTTGGCGCGCATAGCCGAGGGAGCCCAACTCGTTGCCACACGTCTCGCCCGTTCCCAAGCTGGCCAATCGGGGCCGGGGCGAACGCAGCGGCCGCTGGCAGATGGAGTCCGGCTGATGCTTATCAGCATCGAGCCGGGAAGCACGCAGCTCCTGATCGCCGGTCCGGCGCACGACCCTCAACTCGAGCTCGGCCCTGGCTACGAAGAACTCGTCGATCGCACGCTTGCTCAGATCACCAACGGGCTCGATGCATCAGCCACCGGGGGCGAACTCCCCGCCGAGTTCGACGACCTGGCTCGCCGAGGCATGGTCGAATGGCTCCAAGCATTGGGCGACGCCGCTCCCGAAGTCGAGATCGAATCCACCGTCGGTGGTCGGGTACCCCGGCTCTTGCGCTTCCGACCGGCCGAGGCACGGACCCATCTCACCAGTCAGCCCGCCGCCGACGAGCTTCCTCGGCCACCGGTCGAGATCGAGGGCGTGCTCTATTCGGTCAACCTCCACACTGGCCACTACCGCATCGAGGACGACATCGGGTCGTCGATCGATCTCACATCCGACGAGTTGGATAGCGACACCATCGGAGCGCTGCTCGGGAAGCGTGTTCGAGTGGTGGGAGTCGCCAGCCGTGACGAGAAGGGCCGAATCAAGGACGTCAAGGCGACGTCCATGGCGCCGGCCTCCGATGTGATCGGACTCGACCCGGGTCAGTACTGGAGCGACGAGGCGGAGCGTGGTCGGATCCTCGACGCCGAACCACTCGACTCGATCAGCGAGCTGAGCATCGAGGGTGTCACCGACGACGAGATCGACGAGTTCCTGAAGGCGATCCGAGAGTAGACAAATGGCGATCGACGACGGTGGCGGCGCGGTGGTCGTCGACACGATGGTGTTCAGTTGGATGCTGGGAAACCTGGCGAGCGAGCTCCGGCTTAGCTATGCAACACGCCTTCAGGGTCGGCCATTGGTTCTGGCTGCGCAGACCGTCGCCGAGATCAGGGCTGGCGCACTCATGCGCAACTGGGGCGATCGGCGTCGCGACGAGCTCGATGACCGCATACGCCGCGTTCGTGTGGCAGGGGTCGACAACGAGACAGTCACTGCGTACGTCGGCCTGAAGGTTGCATGCACGAACCAAGGACTCGGACTCGGCAGTAAGAACCACGACGGCGATCGATGGATCGCCGCAACCGCCATCAGGCTCGGCCTACCTCTCGTCTCCCACGACAAGATCTTCCTCGACGCCCCGGGGCTCACCCTTGTCACGGAGCTCCCGCTGAACTGAGTTGTTTCGTCTTTCGGACGCCGACCCCTCGTCGACAGTCCGTTTAACAAAGACTGAAAGGTGCTTGCATGGCCTCTTAAACGCTGTTACCATCGAACACATGTTCGCTCTCCAGGCCACCGAAGCCGAGCTGAGGTCCGCCGTAGCGGAGTTCGATCCAGCCGCACTCGACGGTGAGACCGCGATTGGTCTGGTCGACGCGTTCGACCAGATCGAGCGGTTGGCCGCTGCGGGCAAAGCACTGGCCGCTGCTGGAGTCGAAGCCAGCGACGTGTGGCGCGGCAATGGCGCCCGCGACGCCATCGGCTTCCTCGCCGCCCGCACCCACACCACCTACGGCCGGGTTCGTGATGGCTTGTCGGTCACCGCCGGACTCGGGTCGGCGCCACTGCTCGACCAGGCGTTCCGCGACGGAGCGCTCACCATCGACCAAGCCGCCGACATCACCGCTGCCACCAGCGAGCACCCCGAAGCCGAGGGCGAACTGGTTGGTCTTGCCTCCACTGCCACGCGTCGCCAGCTCAAGGCCCGCTGTGTCGAGATCCTCGCTGAGGGTGAAGGGGCCGAAGATCAACACCGGCGAGCCAAAGCCGAACGATCTGCGTCGAGCAACGTGGGACGCGATGGCATCTGGCGACAATCGGTCCGGTTGCCGATCATCGACGGCGCCTACGTCGACAAGGCCCTCGACCACTTCCAAACCCAGATCTTCGACGACGCCCGCCGCCGAGGCGACCGCGAACCCTTCGACGCCTACCGCGCCGACGCACTCGTCGCCATGGCCAAAGCCGCCATGGGCGAAGGATGCACCGGCAACTGCGACCACGCCGACCCGCCCATCAAACGGCGGCGACGCAAGCGGAGCTCTTCGACCCGCCACGCCATCATCATCACCGTCCCCCACACCACCTTCCTCACCGGCAAACCCGTCCCCGGCGAAACCTGTCAGATCCCCGGTGTCGGACCCGTTCCGGTATCGGTCGTGCATCGCCTGTTGGAAGACGACCCGATCATCAAAGCCATCGTCACCAACGGCCGCGACATCACCGCACTCGCTACCGTCACCCGCTCACTCAAAGACGACCTCCGCCTCGCGGTACTCGCCTCCAACGACCTGTGCTGCGCAGTACCCGACTGCGACAACCACCGCTTCCTCGAACTCGACCACGAATGGGAATACCACAAGGGCGGACCCACCAGCTACGACAACCTCCGACCGTTGTGTTCGTTCCACCACGACCAACGCACCAACGACGGCTTCGAACTCCGCGGCTCACCCGGCACCTACCAGTGGGTCGGGCCCGACGGCACCACCCTCTCCGCCGAGCAATCAGCAGTCATGGCCTGAACTCGGCAACCCCCACTTCCCCTCCGCTTCCCACCAGCTCCTTGACAGCTGAATAGACAGCCGGCGCCTCAGCGCTAATGGCCGGGCGGGAAGGTGGCGGCCAGCTCGGAGTCGGTCGGCTCGCGGCGCTCGCGAGCCTCGGGCGGCAACTGGTCGACGATCGACTCCATGATGGTGGCCGTATCGGCGTCGGAGTCCTCCAACCCCAACCCCACCGGCTCGCCCACCCGGATCCTCACCGTCGGCGGACTGGTGATGTTCAACAGGTTCGGTAGCCGGCTCGACCGGGGCCACACCGCCTCGGTGCCCCACAGACCTACCGGCACCACGGGGGCACCCGTCATCGCCGCCAAACGGGCTGCGCCCCACCGGCCCTTGAGCACGGGGTCGAAGAAGTCGTGGCCCCGCGGGATCGTTCCCTGAGGCAACACCGCCACCAACTCGCCCGCTTCGAGCGCCGCGGCCGCGGCGTGCAGCGGCTCGTCGTCGCCCGAGCCCCGCTCGACCCGGATACCGCCGAAGGCCCTGGCCAGCTGACCGACCACGGGAGCGTCGAACACCTCCTTCTTGCCGAGGAAGCGCACGGCTCGCCCCCGCCGAGCCAGGACATAGCCGATGGCGATGGGGTCGAAGTAGC
The DNA here is from genome assembly GCA_964511355.1 of uncultured Iamiaceae bacterium. Classification (GTDB taxonomy): domain Bacteria; phylum Actinomycetota; class Acidimicrobiia; order Acidimicrobiales; family SKKL01; genus SKKL01. The sequence goes on along the minus strand of CAZEFG010000035.1, from coordinate 4,010 downwards.
TGCGGTGGTTGGCAACGATGATGGCCGGACCGGTCTCGGGGATCTGGTCCTGCCCACCCAGGTCGAACCGGACATAGGGCATCAGCTCGGGACGAACCAGTTGCAAGGCCACCTGTTGGGGTTCGACCCCCACCACCTTGGGCACGCCCGGCGGCACATCGAAGTGCAGAACGGGCCAACGCCGCGACACCGCGTACAGGTAGAGCCGCGGGTCGGGGTTGACGGCGTGGGGGAAACCGACCGCCGAGAGCAGCGGCACGTCATAGAAGCTGTCGGAGTAGCCGAAGCTCGCACCGAGGTCGACGCCTTCGGTGGCTGCCCACGCTTGAACCGCCCGGAGCTTGCCCCTCCCCCACACGAACTCGCCGTCGATCTCGCCGACATAGACGCCTTCGTCGGCCAGGTAGCGGGTGGCGAGCACCGCATCGAAGCCCAGGCGCTCACCCAGTGGCTCGATGAGGTCGAGCGGCGTGGTGGTGGCCATGACCAGCTTGCGACCTTCGTTGCGATGGCGCTCGATGACCTGGCGGGCGAAGGGCGGCACGGATTCGGCCAACACCTCGGCCGCCGCTTCGCCGGCCGCCCTGACCTTGTCGCGGCTCCATCCGGCGGCCGCCCGGGCCGCTTGGCGGGTGAGCATCATGCTCGGCCGGGTCTCGCCGACGAGGTCGAACAACCGGTAGACGATGCCCTCGCCGGGGATCGATTGAGCCCCGAGGATTCCGGCCTCGCGCAGCGCCCGGGCGATGACGGGACCGCTCGCACCCACGAGCAGCGTTCGGTCGAGGTCGAAAACGGCGGCTTCGCGGCTCATGGCTCGATGCTACGGCCCCCGCCCGCTTCAGCGCGGGGCGTCAGCTCACTTGGCCCCGGCCGACACTGTGGCGCGGTGGATGCCGGGGCGAACCTCTAGCTGCTCCTCGACCACGCCCAGCATCACGTCGCGCACCGCGCGCGCCGGCAGCGACAACAGTCCCTTGCGGCGACTCACCAGGCCGACGGTGCGGGGAGCCAAGTTGTCGATCCACACGGTCTTCCAGTCGCCGCTGATGTAGGTGGGGACCGCACCCGAAGCGACGATGGTGGCGCCGAACCCCTGAAAGGCCAGCGAGGCGAGCAGCCGCATTCCGTCGACCTCGGCGAGGGTCCTCAGCTCCACCCCGAGCGCCGCGGCGTCGTGTTCCAGCTCGTCGCGAAATGAAGTTCCCTTGGGCGGCAGCAACAGATCGTGGCGGGCGACCTCGCTGAGGGAGACGTGGTCGTGGGCCGCCAGGGGATGCTCAGACGGCACCACGAGCACGCGGTCTTCGTCGAAGAGTGGCTCGACCGCAAGTTCAGGGACATCGACGGGCAGGTTGACGACGGCAAAGTCGACCACGCCGCCAGTGACCTGGGGCAACAACGAACTGGTCACCGCGTCGAGGAGCACCGGGCGGACAAAGGGATGGTCGCGGTGAACGGCTTCGACCAGCCGCGGCACCAGCCACCGCCCCACCGTCCCGATCACGCCGACGCGGGCAACCCCCGCGATCGTTTCGCCCATCGAGGCCACGTCGCCCGCCATGGCATCGAGTTCAGCCTGGATTCGACGGCTGCGCTCGACGACCAACTCGCCTTCGTCGGTGAGCTGCCCGGTGGCCCGGTCGACCAACACCGCGTCGAGCTCCTTCTCCAGGCGGGCGATGTGGGTCGATACGTTGGACTGCACGGTGTGTAACGCCCGGGCCGCGGCGGAGAACGAGCCGTGTTCGGCCACGGCGACCAGTGCGTTGAGCTGACGAAGGTCCATCGCTTCTAATGATGCCACCTATCGCAAACAACTGTTGGACAGATCTCGTGCAAACCTTCACAATGGTCAACACATAGCCGAGGTCGAGCCCATCCCCCCCCAGGGCCCCTCGAGCCGGCGACGAAGGTTTCGGTCCCCCCTGACACCCGTCGCCCGAACAGGACTGGTCTCCCCCCGACCGGTCCTGTTCCCGTTTTGTGGCCAATTTCCTGACGAGACCGGCCCGATCGGGGCGACGAGGTAACCCTCGGGGGGCGTGTACGGTCCCACCCGTGGTGATGACGCAGTTTCCCCTCCGAGCCCGCACTCCCGGAACGATCACCGCGCGGATCGACCAGATCGGCGGTCGCCCGGCGGTGGTGGTCGAATCCATCGACACCGACAAGCGCGGAGCCCTCAACCAGGCCGACGGCGACGACATCGCCTCGGCCGCACGAGCGGCCCGCGAAGCCAAGGTGCCGTTGGTGATGATCCTCGCTTCAAGTGGGGCCGACGTCGACGAAGGAGTCTCGGCGCTACACGGGTGGGGCCGCGCCGCCAAGGAGCTCATCAAGAGCTCAGGGGTGATCCCCCTCATCGCCGTGGCCGATGGTCCGGCCGTGTCCGGACCGGCGTTGTTCCTCGGGTTGTGCGACCACGTGGTGATGACCGACCAGTCCTATGCCTTCCTGAGCGGTCCGGCCATGGTCCGTCAGTTCACCGGCGTTCCCATCACCACCGGCGAATTGGGAGGATCCGGCGCCCACGCCCGCTCGAGCGGGCTGGCCTCCCTGCGGGCACCCGACCGCGACGCGGCGATGGGCGCGGTGGGTGAGCTGCTGGCGCTGCTGCCGTCCAACAACGACGAACTGGCGCCTCACTGGGAGACCGACGATCCGCCCGACCGCCTCGTGCCCGAGGTCGGCGACCTGATGCCCACCACATCCACCGGTAGCTACGACGTGCGCGATGTCCTGCGCTCGGTGGTCGACGACGGCGAGATCCTCGAACTTCGCGAAGCCTGGGCCACCAATCTCGTCACCGCCCTCGCCACCATCGGCGGCGCCCCGGTGGGGATCGTGGCCAACCAACCCCAGTCGCTCGCCGGGACCCTCGACATCACCGCGTCGCAGAAGGGTGCCCGGTTCGTCGCCTTCTGCGATGCGTTCAACCTGCCCCTGATCACCTTCGTCGACACGCCGGGGTTCTACCCGGGCAAGGACCTCGAGTGGCGGGGAATGATCCGCAAGGGCGCCCAGCTCGCCTTTGCCTACGCCCGGGCCACGGTCCCGCGCATCTGTGTGGTCCTGCGCAAGTCCTACGGCGGGGCCTACATCGTGATGGACTCCAAGAACATGGGCAGCGACCTGGTGTTGGCCTGGCCAACGGCCGAGATCGCCGTCATGGGCGCCCGCCAAGCCAGTGAGATCCTGCACCGGCGCGAAAGCCCCGAGCGTCGAGAACAACTCGAGAGCGAGTACAGCGAACGGCTGCTCAACCCCTACGTTGCCGCCGAGCGGGGCTCGGTCGACGCCGTTATCGAGCCGGCCGACACGCGGGCCCAGGTCGCCGCCGGACTGGCGATGCTGGCGTCCAAACGTGAACACCTGGTCGGGCGTCGCCACGACAACTTCCCGCTCTGAAACCCTCCGCTGAAAGCGGGTGGGAGTCGGCCACAACGACTCGGCGGAGTTACCGATGCGAAACCTCGCGGGGCGTACGTTGCCCCGGATAACAAGCGATACCCTAGGACGCGGCCGAGACGCACCGAGGGGAGCCATGGTGGCAGAATCAGTAACGATCACCGACAACCGCACGGGTGAGGCGATCGAAATACCCATCGTCAACGGGGGGGTCGACGCCGGGTCGTTCCAAAAGCTGTTGCCGGGGGTCTGGTTCTTCGACCCATCGTTTGGCGCCACGGCGGGAGCATCGAGTGCGGTGACCGAACTCGATGGCGAGGCCGGCATCCTGCGCTACCGGGGCTACCCCATCGAGCAGCTGGCCGAGAAGTCCACCTACCTGGAGGTGGCCTATCTGCTGATCCACGGCGAACTACCCACCGCCGAGCAGTACGCCAAGTGGACCCACGAGATCACCCACCACACGTTCATCCACGAGAACGTGCGCAAGCGGTTCATGGAGGGTTTCCACCACGACGCCCACCCCATGGGCATGCTCGTGTCGGCCATCGCCGCGCTGTCGACGTTCTACCCCGAGGCGAAGGACATCGACGATCCCT
>CAZEFG010000034.1:0-12979 GCA_964511355.1 uncultured Iamiaceae bacterium | reverse complement strand
CGCCGACGCCCAGAAGTACCGCCGCCTCCACGTGATCATCGGCGACGCCAACATGGCCCAGCTCGCCACCTTCCTGAAGGTCGGCACCACCGCGCTGATCCTCGCCATGATCGAAGACGACGCCATCACCACCGAGCACCGTTTCGCCACCCCCGTCCCGACACTCAGGCAGATCTCCTACGACCTGTCGATGCGCAACACCCACGAACTCACCGACGGCCGTCGCCTCACCGCGCTGGAGGTGCAGTGGTCGCTCCTGAGCCAAGCTCAGGCCTACGCCGCATCCCGGGGCCTCGACGCGGTGGGGGAGGAGGTCGGCAAGGAGATCCTCGTCCGGTGGGAGGAAGTGCTGACCGACCTCGAAGCCGACCCGATGCGCCTCGCCGACCGTCTCGACTGGCCGGCCAAGCTTTCGCTGCTCGAACGTTACCGAGAGCGCGACTCGCTCGAATGGGGTGACCCTCGTCTCGCGGCGGTGGCGCTGCAGTACCACGATCTGCGCCCCGAACGGTCTCTGGCGGCGCGCCTGCGCCTGGAACCCCTGGTCACCGACGACGACGCCAAGGTCGCGGTCGACAATCCCCCCGACGACACCAGGGCGTTCTTTCGGGGACGCTGTCTGCAGCGTTGGCCCGAGTCGATCGTGGCCGCCAACTGGGACTCGATCGTGTTCGACATCGGCGATGATCCGCTCCGACGGGTGCCCATGATGGAACCGTCGCGTGGAACGCGGGCCCATGTGGGTAGGTTGTTGGAAGATTGCTCGACTCCAGCAGAGCTGTTGGAACAGCTGGGAAGCTGAGGCTCCAGGCATGAAGGTGCAACATGGCAGAACGCGAACAGGTCCGTAAACCAGCTCCGTCCCGTGAGGACGTCGAGGTGGCCGAGGCGCCGTCTCGGTCCGAGTCGGGTGAAAAGATCAAGGCCGAGCTCGACGACCTCCTCGACGAGATCGACGAGGTGCTCGAATCCAATGCCGAGGATTTCGTCAAGTCCTACATTCAAAAGGGCGGCCAGTAGGCCGGTCGGGGCCACGGCTACAGAACCGGTAGCCTCCGAGGCGTGAACTTCCCCCGTTTCGATCCCCACGACGACCCGGGACCCAGCTTCATCGGGCTCCTCCGACATGCGGGACTCGATGCGCCGGTGATGCCCGGCGCGATCGAACCTGGCCTGGTGACCCACGGCACCACGGTGGTAGCCATCCGATACGCCGATGGGGCAGTGATGGCCGGTGACCGCCGAGCAACCTCGGGTCACCTGATCTCGCACCGGACCATCGAAAAGGTCTTCCCCGCCGACCACCATTCGGGTGTGGCCATCGCCGGGGCAGCTGGTCCCGCCATCGAGATGGTCAAGCTGTTCCAGCTTCAGCTCGAACACTACGAGAAGGTCGAGGGAACGGCCCTCAGCCTCGAAGGCAAGGCCAACCAGCTGGGCCAGATGGTGCGCAACCACCTGCCGGCCGCCATGCAGGGCCTGGCGGTGGTCCCCTTGTTCGCCGGCTACGACACCCGCCGGGCGGCGGGCCGGTTGTTCCAGTACGACGTAACCGGCGGCCGCTACGAAGAACACAACCATGCCGCGACCGGCTCGGGCTCCCTGCATGCCGGAACGGTCGTGAAGCTCGGCTGGAAGGACGGCATGGACCGTGAGGCCGCCATCGACCTGGCCATCTCAGCGTTGTTCCAAGCCGCCGACGAGGACTCCGCCACCGGCGGACCCGACCTGGTGCGGGGGATCTTTCCCACCGTGGCCACCATCACCGCCGACGGTTTCACCCGCGTCGACAACGACGAGGTAGCCACCCGGTTCCGTTCCCTCATCGCCGATCTCACCGTGCCCGGCACCCTCGGCGGCACCGAAGGGAGCGCATCATGAGCATGCCCTTCTACGTCGCCCCTGAACAGGTCATGAAGGATCGGGCCGATTATGCCCGCAAGGGCATCGCCCGGGGTCGGAGCCTCGTCGCCATCGAGTGCGACGCCGGCATCCTCATGTGTGCCGAGAACTCCCAGCGCCTCCGCAAGATCAGCGAGATCCACGACCGCATCGGCTTTGCCGGGGTCGGCAAGTACAACGAGTTCGACCAGCTCCGCATCGCCGGAGTGCGCCACGCCGACCTAAAGGGCTACTCCTACAGCCGCGAGGACGTCGACGCCCGCAGCCTGGCGAACCAGTACGCCGCCATCTTGGGTCAGGTCTTCACCCACGAGATGAAGCCCATGGAGGTCGAGATTCTGGTGGCCGAGGTCGGCACCGGTATCGACACCGACCTCATGTTCCGCATTCTCTACGACGGCACCATCATCGACGAGAACGAGGTAACCGTGCTCGGCGGGGAAGCCGAAACCATCCTCGCCCGCCTCGAAGGGGCCTGGCGCCCAGGGCTCGACCTCACCGAAGCACTGGCCGTGGCTCGCAAGGCTCTCGCCGGCCCCGACCGCGACCTGGGTGCTGACGAACTCGAAGTAGCCATCCTCGAACGGGGCTCCGTGCAACGACGAGCCTTTCGCCGAATCGAGGGGGCCGAACTCGAAGCGTTGGTGGCCGCCGACGACCGCTCCACAGCGACCGAAACCGCCGCTTCCGAGGTCACCAGCCCGGACGATCCGGGCGTTGGCTCCGACCCGGGCGACTAGTCCGCGCCACATGCCGATGGGACCGCCATCACGACAGAGCAGCGACGGCACGGTCGATCTCGATCTGGCCTTGCACCAGCTTCCGGTGGGGGCGTTCGTGATCGACCGCGTCGGCACGATCGCCGCGGCCAACGAAGAAGCTCTACGGCTGGTGGAACGAAGCGCCGAAGACCTTCTCGGTACCTCGATCCTCGACCTGGTTCACCCCGACGACAGCGCCTTCACCGCCGACGTGTTGGCCGCCGGACCAAGGTTTCCGGCGGTGATCTCTGGGCCGGTCTATGTGCGCTACGTCACCGGAGCCGGTGCGGTGGTCGGGACGCGCTTGTGGTCGCGCCATGCCCTCGACGTCGAAGGAATCAACGGCTACGTCATCACCTTCTCACCCGAAGCAGCCGAGGAGAGCCTGTACCGAGCCGTGATGGCATCGGTAACCGACAGCTCGCCCAGAGCAGCATTGGAGTACGTCGCCGCCGCCTTTGGTGGGGCACCCTTCAACGCCTCGGCTGCGCTGGTGACCGACCAGGGCAATGGTCTCGAGGTCATCGGGTGCTGGCCTTTCGCCCACGAGGTGCTCGCCGAGCCGGGCCCGTGGCGCGACGCCCTCGACGGGAAGGCCACCTACCTCAACCATGTCCACGAGATGCCCGAGTCGCTTGCCGCTCTCACCTCCGGCGTCGACATCAAGGCGATCTGGGGAGCACCCGTGACCACCGCCGATGGTCGGGTCACCGCCGCGATCGTCGTGTGGCGGGAGATGGAGGGAGAACCCAGCCCCAACCAAGGCGTGTTCCTCGACCAGGCCGCCATGATCGCGTCCCTGGCGCTCGATCAAGCGTCGCACCGGATGGCGCTTGAGCAAGCTGCTTTCACCGATCCGCTCACCGGTCTCGGTAACCGATCCCGCTTGGCCCGAGTGGCGCAAGGTATCGGTGGCTACACCGGTCAACGGGTCGACCGAGCACCGGCTCTGGCCAGCGTCGCTGCCCCTGACTCAGACCCCACTTCTGTTCCGGCCGGGGTGCTCTATGTCGACCTCGACGGCTTCAAGGTGGTCAACGACACCTTGGGTCATGCCGCCGGCGATCGTCTCCTCGCTGAGGTCGCCACCCGCTTGGTAGGCACGGTTCGGACCACCGACGAGGTCATTCGCGTCGGCGGCGACGAATTCGTCATCTTGTGTCACGAGGCGATGGCTATCGAAGCATTGGAGCGCTTGGCCGAACGGGTCATCGAGGCGGTGTCGCGGGAGTACGACCAGATCGATGGCCACCGAATAGAGCTGGGGGCATCGGTCGGTATCGATTCCAATCGCACCCTCGACCTCCACGACCGGATCAGACGCGCCGATGCCGCGATGTACACGGCCAAGGCGGCCGGACGCGGCCGCTGGCACCACTCCGACGATCTCGAGAGCTGACGGGCTAGCTCGGCGGCGCGGGAACCGCCGACATGCTGTTGAGGTGACCGGTGTCGTTGTAGCGGCGCAGAACCCATCGCTCGGCCATGATGACGAGGTGGTGGATCGACCCGTTGTCGGCGCCTCCGAAGGCGAAGGGACGCGACTGTGTTGCGTGGGCCAGGATCGCCCCGATGACCCCCGCGTGTACCACCACCGCCACCATCTGGTCGGGGTGGGCCTGGTGGATGCGTTCGATGGCGCCCACGGTTCGAGCAGTGAGCGCTTCGTTGGTCTCGGCGCCAGGAATCGCGTCCCAGCGTTCTTCGGTGCGCATACGAGCGAAGGCCTCATGTCCCTCGGCAGCCTTTTCGCGATAGAGGCCGCCTTCCCATTCGCCGAGAAACACCTCGCGTAACTCAGACTCGACCATGGGGGTCAGACCCAGATGCGCCGCGAGAGACGCAGCGGTCTGGTGGGTGCGGACGAGCGTGCTGACGTAGATGGCGGAGATGGCTTCGTCCTTGAGTCGTTCACCGACCATCTCGGCCTGCCATTGACCCAGTTCCGACAACGGCGGGTTGCCGTGGCCGTCGATGAGATCGAAGAGACTCCCGGGAATGTGGGCTGCTGATTCGCCGTGGCGTACGAGCACGATCTGGGTGGATCCGGGCGGGGGAGTGAAGCGGAGCTGACGGAGCCCTTCGGTGGACATCTATGGAAGACCTCTCTCGGTGGGGATCGCATCGCACGCTATCGGGCCGGTAGCTAACGTCGGCCCATGAGCCACGACGACCTGGTGGGGGCCGATCTAGTGGAGGGCGATGACGGTCGCCTTCGGTGCCGATGGGGGACTGCACCGGAGATCTACCGTCGGTATCACGACCACGAGTGGGGGAGACCGGTCGTCGATGACGATGCCCTCTTCGAGAAGCTTTGCCTCGAAGGCTTCCAGGCAGGTCTTTCGTGGCTGACGATCCTCAACAAACGCGAGGCTTTCCGGGCCGGGTTCAGAAACTTCTCGGTCCCAGAGGTGGCGGCCTTCGGCCCTGAGGATGTCGAGCGCCTCCTGCAGGACGCGTCGATCATCAGGCATCGGGGCAAGATCGAGGCCGCCGTCAACAACGCTAAGGCTGTACTGGAGGTTCAGGCTGAGGGTTCGCTCAGCGAGCTGATCTGGTCGTTTCGACCGGCCAACCGCGGCGCCATCCATGCGTTGGGCGACGTTCCGGCCACCTCGCCAGAATCCACCGCCATGTCCAAGGAACTCAAGCGGCGCGGGTTTCGCTTCGTAGGGCCTACGACCATGTACGCGCTGATGCAGGCCATGGGGTTGGTGAACGATCACCTCGTCGGCTGTTGGGTTCACGCCGAAGTCGCCGAAGCTCAGGCAGCGGTGGTTTCCCGCTAGCGGTGATCAAGGCCGCGAGACGATTCTCAGCGTGGGTTCGGCCGATTCGCCGATGAGCACATAGCCATGTTCATCCAGGGCCAGAGCCTCACCGAAGATGTCGAAGGGCGCTGGGCCACTGCAGGGCTCGGAGCCCACCAACACGTCGCTCACCGAGCGCCCAGGCGCCAAGGTCCACAACAGCACCTGGGTAGGGGTGCGCACCCCCACGACCATGCCGACGGGGTCGATGTCGGCGGCGAGCACGGCATTTCCCAGTCCGAGCGTGAGCCTCCCGACGTGGACCATCGCCATGGCGTCGCCGGGTTGGGCCCAGGCGCCGCCGGGCGCCACCAGCACATCGGCGACGCCGCTGATTTCCTTGCTGATGACGATCAGGTCATCGGTGTGTGGATCGACGATGAGCGCCTCCGCGTCGACCGGTCCATCGGGGAGAACCAACTCGAGCACCTGGCCGGATTCGACCGACTCCGTATGAGGTCGGGGCTCAGGGAATCGCACCACCTCGATGCTGCGCCGCGCCCGGCGGTTGTCGCCGATGTCGCCGACAAAGAGATGGCGCTGCCCTTCGGCGTCGATAGCCGCGGCGATGTCCTCCCAATCGAAGGGCTCAATGTCAAGCAGGGCTACCGATTGAAGCTCGATGCCGTCGAGGCCAAGCCGGGTGATCACCGCCGGATGGCCCGAATCCTGGTGCACCCACAATGAAGGTCCATCGCCATGGTCCGAGGCGAGAACCGCTCCAGAGATCTCGGTCAGCACTGGATCCGACGTGACCGGTACAGCGCCACCGAGTTCGAGCCCAGCGCAGGGGTCGACAGGTAGCTCGCCGACGGAGGCATCCTCGGTCGATGGTGTGATCGGTACGGATACGACCGAACTCGTCGTGTTGTCGGTATTGGTCGCATCAGCGCCGCACGCGATCAGCGTGGCGAGGACCACAGCAGCAACGACGGCACGTATCACCGAATCGACGGTAGCGGCCTAGTTCAGCGCCAGCCCGACCCATATCCCATGCCGGAAACCAGGCTATGGCAACTGATCCACAACTTAACAGAACATGGATTATCGGCGTCTTAGGGGGATTCCGGGGATACGGACGAGGGACTGGCTGGGACCCGGTGTGAGAGGCGGGCCCCAGCGCGGCTAGCGTCTTCTCCCATGCCAAGAAGGATCGAGGTCGAGCTAACCAGCCAACGCGACGACGGGACTTGGACCTGGCGCGCGGCTGGAGCTCGTCAACCCAAGGGAACGCTCACCGGGACGCTGCTCTATGAAGGCGCCAGCGTCGGCGATGTGGTGCGAGCCGACGCCGAGTTCCACATCGACGGGATCGACATCGTCACGGTGCTCCCACCCAAGGGCGCCCGCAAGGAACCCGAGCGCATCGAGCTGAAGTCGGCTGCTCCGAGCGAAGATCAGCTGGTGATCACCACATTGGCCCCCAAGGGTCGAGGTGGCGGTCGCCGAGACCGTGACGGAGGTCGTCGCGAACGGGGCGAACGGCGCCCGCGCCGCGACGGCGAAGGTTCGGACCAACCTCGCGGCGATCGTCCCCGTAGAGAGCGTCGACCTGAGGGTGACTCGCCTCGGGGCGAACGCGGCGACTCGGCGCCTCGCCGAGAGCGGCGTAGCCGTCCTGCTCCCCCGCCGGTGCCCGAGCGGCCCAAGGCCAAGCGGCTGCGTCCCCTGCGCCACCATCGCAACGCGGTGCTCGCCGAGCTACCCGAAGCCGAGCGTCCCATCGCCGAGCAGGTGCTACGCGGCGGGGTACCGGCCGTGCGTCAAGCCGTCGACAAGCAGAACTCTGAGGCTGCCACCAAGGGCACGCCGACCATCCCCGCCGAACCATTGGTGGCCATGGCTGAGCGGCTTCTCCCCCGCTTGCGGACCGCTGAATGGCGCGACCGCGCCGACGCTGCGCTGGCCGCCATCGACGAACTCGACCTACGGGATCTGCGGTCCGTCGTGGTCGCCGCCGACTCCGCTGCCCGCGACGACGAGACCCGTGCGCTCGCCGTTCAGCTGCGCGAGGGTCTCAACCGTCGGGTCGATCAAGAACACCGCGATTGGCTCACCGAACTACACGAGACCATGACGGCGGGCCGCACCGTCAGGGCGCTACGCCTCAGCTCACGCCCACCCAAGGCCGGCGCACCCCTGCCGGCCGACATGGCCGCGAAGCTCGCCCAGGCAGCCAGCGAAGCCTTCGGTGGCGAAGTCACCCAGGAACGATGGGCAACCGTGCTCGACGCGGTCGCCTACTCCCCGGTCCGCCAGAACGTGGTTCCAGCGGGGTTCCCGGCCGAGCCTTCCGACGAACTGCTGGCTGCGGTCCGCAAGCTCGCCAGTCGAGTCCCGACCATCGCCACCCATTTCGGCATCGAGCCAACCGAAGCGCCACGCAAGGGCCGTCGCGGCGGAAGCGCCAAGCCCAAGGTCCCGGCACCACCTTCGATCGCTGCCACCGACACTGAGCCCGAGGCACCCAAGGCTGAGACCCCGGCACCAGCTGACTCCGCCTCCGCCCCAGCCGCCGCTGCCCCGGTGGCCGAGGCCGAAGCGGCCCCGGTTCCTGAGGACGAGCGGGTCGTCGAGGCTCCCCCGGCCGAAGCTGCGCCGGTACCTGAGGACGAGCGGGTCGTGGAGACTCCCCCAGCCGAAGCTGTCGAAGGCGACTCCGCCGCCGGTCCCGATCAGACCTGATACTGAAGTAGCTCGATGAGGTGGCCCGGACTATCGGCCACCTCATCGTCGCGCTCGGGCTCAGCCCGTGGATTCCAGCCCGCCCAAACGAAGCGACAGCCCACCTCAGCAGCTGCCTCACGGTCGTGGCCGGTGTCGCCGACAAAGACCACCTGTGAGGCGTTCAGGTCGAGCTGGTCTAGGACCGGCGCGAGCTGCTTTGGGCCGTCGAACGCGTCGGCGAACAACGCCACTTCGGGCTTCCAGCCCAAACGGGCGAGCTCCGCGTGTCCCGAGCGAGGGTGCTTGTTGGAGCACACCGCCCACCGGTCGAGCTCGACGAGCATGTCGACCACACCCGGAAAGGGCTGGCTCGTGTCGATGTCGTAGGCGTCGAGGTACTGGTCAAGTGACAGGCCCAGACGGGCGCATTCCTCGGCGATCACATGGCCGAAGGTGATGTCGGCAGGGTTGACCCCCAGAGTCACGAACGCGCCGGCCAACGCCGCGTCGGAATCCACGAGGGTTCCGTCGAGGTCGAAGATGACTGCCTCGATCCCCGATCCCTCCTGTGTCTCTGATCGATCCATGCCGGCAGGCTACCGATCGCCCGGTTGCGTTCGATCCGATGCCCTACGGTGTGTGGATGATCGACTTCGAGACCCGGGGACACCTCGGCATCATCACCATCAATCGCCCCGAAGCCCGCAACGCGGTCAATGCGGCAGTCGCTTCTGGTATCGAGGCCGCCCTCGACCAGGCTGAGGCCGACGACGACATCTGGGTGCTCGTTCTCACCGGCGCCGGTCCGGTGTTCTCGGCCGGGGCCGATCTCAAGGCCATCGCCTCGGGCGAGGCCAGCGGCTTGACCACCGAGCGGGGTGGTTTCGCCGGTCTGGTGGCTCGCCAGCGCACCAAGCCGTTGATTGCCGCCGTCGACGGGCCAGCGTTGGCGGGCGGAACCGAGATCGTCTTGGCTTGCGACATGGTCGTCGCCTCCACCGGCGCACGCTTCGGCGTGCCCGAGGTCAAACGGTCGCTTGTGGCCGCCGGGGGCGCTCTCTTCCGGCTTCCGCAGAAGCTTCCCGCCAACATTGCCGCCGAGTTGCTCCTCACCGGCGACCCGATCTCGGCCGAACGGGCCTACCAGTTCGGACTGGTCAACGTGTTGTGTGAGCCCGGCGAGGCCCTTGACCGAGCGCTCGAACTGGCCGAACGCATTGCCGTCAACGCTCCCCTGGCCGTTCGCGAGAGCCTGGCGGTGATGACCTCGACGCGCGACGCCAGCGACGAAGAGGCGTTTGCCGAGTCGAACCGGGCCATGGCTCGCCTGGCGGCCACCGAGGACTTCGGGGAAGGCCCGCTGGCGTTCATCGAAAAGCGCGATCCCGTGTGGAAGGGCCGCTGACGCCGCGGGTCGCCGTCAGAGCACCCGATCGATGACCCGGTGCTCGTAGAGGAAGTTTTCCATCCCCGGAGCCAACCGCCGTTCGGTCACCTCGTCGAGCGGTATCCAGGCCGCTTCGGCAGCATCTGACCCTGCGGTCGGCTCGACGGGATCGAGGCAGGTCACGGTGAAGCTCAATATCACCAGATGGCGGTCGTCGCTGATCTGCTCGGTCCATCCGAGGAGCTCGCCGCAGAAGACCTCAAGGGAGGTCTCTTCGGCCACCTCTCGAACCACCGCCTCGGGAAGGGTTTCACCGGGATCGACCCGTCCGCCCGGTACCGCCCACTCCCCCGCCGCCGGCCCATGACCCCGTCGCACCATCAAAAGTCGCTCGTCTTCGACCAGAACCGCACTGATGCACAGCTCGATCGACAGATCGTTCATCGAGCTCAGAGATCCCTGAGGCGCCGATGGACCACGATGGCCCTGGCCACCAGACCGAACGACTCGAAGAAGTTCTTGGTCGCCCGGTTACCGGGGAGGGCGATGCTGTCGATGCCGAAGCATCCGTTGTCTTCGGCCCAGGCGATGACCTGGTCCATCATCATCTCCCCCAGCCCGAGTGATCGGGCATCGGGTTCGACATAGAGGTCCTCGACCACCGCCAGGATGCCGCCGTCGCGCAAGGTCTCCAGACGAGTCACGGCGTAGCCGACGATGGTGCCGTCGAGCTCGCCTACCAACATCAGGTGGCCGTCATCGGCGAGTGACACCGCCAGTGATTCTTCGAGCGGAAGGGGTCGGGCCTCACGTCGGGCCCACAGCTCGCCCCCGCGCGTGGGTCGGAGCTCGTCGATCGCCAGCGAGGCCAGCTCAACCAGGCGACTCAGGTCCTCGGGTACCGCCCGGCGGCTCGACTCATGGACCATCTCAGCTCGCCCGGAGCTGGGCGATCCGACTGAGGATGGTCATGCGTCCCCGGTGGGCGGCCTCGTAGTCGCGCACGGCGTCGAGTTCGTCATCGGCGAGGTCGTCGAGCCGGGGAACCACCTGAGACGCCGACAGGTTGTCGTAATCAGGGATCGGAAGATCAGAGGCGGGAACCGAATCGGGCCGGACGACCCGCAGGCCCGCGCCGGCGGCCTCGACCGCGGCATCATCGTTGGCAGGCGACTCGGTGGAGGTGCTCTGGGGCTCGGCGGGCTCTGCGGCGGTGGCATCGTCGGCGCCTGCCATGGGCGCCCCCGCGGCGCGGGCGGCGGCGACCAACACATCGCTCAGGTGTTGTTGCACCGTCTCGGCCACCTCGCCGAACTCCTGGCGGCCGCGTTCAAATGCGACCTCACCCAGCACTTTGGCGTTTGCGACCTGGCCTCGACCTCGCTCGGCCAACTCCGACACTACGTCGGGTCCGTGGAAGAAGGCACCGATGGGTGCGTAGAACACCAGGTCGAGAAGGGCCTGGACGGGCTCACGGCGAGGGTCGTTCATGGGTGCATCCCCTGGTGGCGGTTCAGACGCAATCCTTGCACAGCATGGCATCGGGGTCCGCGAGCTGGCTGGGGTGCTTGAGCAGGAAGCATGACTGGCACAAGAACTCGTCGGGTCGGCGAGGCTGGATCTTGGTCCCCGAATCGGTCGGGGTGTCAGCCTCGACCGCGTCTTCGTCTTCATCCTCATCGTCGTCGGTGGCCGCGATGCGGTCCTTCAAGATGGCGTCGAGGTCAGCTTCGACATCGTCGGGATCGACCTCTTCTTCGTCGTCATCGTCGTCGTCGTCCTTGCGCGGGCGTCGACGGGCAGCCTTCTCGACTTCTTCTTCCTCGTCCTCTTCGTCGTCTTCCGCTTCGACCGAATCGAGGGGAAGGTCATCGACATCGTCGAGGGGCAGATCGTCGTCTAGGTCTTCGTCGTCGAGCTCTGCTTCCGGATCCTCAAGTTCTTCCTCGAGATCCTCATCGAGCAGTTCGTCGTCAGCCATGTCGTCCTTGGGTGGTGTGGCCTTGCAGCGGTTGAAACCGTGGTGATCAAAGGTGGTGCTAGTGAGCTACAGCGGTCGCGGGCGGATCATACGCAGCGCCAGGCCCGCAGGCCAACGCCAGGCGATGAACCGGGCCGTCGGGGGTGGCATGGTACCGGGCACAAGGTGGATCCCGTCGCGGTGTGATCAGCGTCGCAGGCGTCTGCGCTCGGCCCTTCGTTCGGATTCGATGCGTTCGAGTTCGGGCTCGCCGGAATGGTCGACGAAGCTCATGGCCGCCGCGATGGCTCGGTGCCCTGCAGTCTCGGCAATCTGGCGGTGCATCTGCTGGGCCACCTGGCGGTAGGCGGGGTGACCCTGGGGGGTGGTTCGCAGTTCGAGCAGGTGGGTGGCCTCCCGAGCGTTGAACTGCATGGAGAAGCGGATGCGGTAAGCCAGCGAGACCGCATAGGCGGCCTGGTCGGGCAACGTTGCGGCCAGGTCGTGGTACAGGTCTGCCGATCGAGCCATGGCGGCATCGAAATGGTCGGCCACCCCGGCATCGGCGAGATCGCTCGGGCGGGTGTAGCCGTGCAGTGGAGTGAGCGGCTGCCATTCGATGGTGAGCATCCGGTGCCGTTGGAGATCGCGAAAAGCGCCGTAGTCGGCCAAGACATCGAAGCGGTACTGCGGACGCTCGAAAGCCCGGCCGGGCTTGTGGCGACGGTTGCCACGCTGGCCGGTGTAGGTGCGGATCACCTCGATGCGCTCGTCGACGGTCATGGCCGCCACCATGGCTTCGATGGCGGCCTCCGACGCGTGTAGGTGGGGGTAGAGCATGGCCGAGACCAACTTGACCTCGGCGTCGGGGTCGAACTCGACCAGTCGGACCTCGGGCCCCGGGTCATCGGACTCCGGCGCCAACGTGCCCACCTCAGCACCGCTGACCTCGTACTGATCGGCCAGGTGCCGGGCCAGCGCACCGACGTCGGCCCTGGTGTCGGCGAGGTAGCGACTCCAGGCGACACCCCGGTCGTCGAGGTCGACCCGGGTCAGGAACGAGGGGATGACCTTGCGCAGCTCATAGAGCATGAGGTCGGCGTAGGTACGAGCTTCGGGCAAGGGGTGAGCGCGCATGCGCAGCAGCATCTGCTCGTAGCCCTGGCCGCTGCCGTAGATCCCCACGTTGGAAAGCGACGCAGCGGGGAGGATGCCCCGGACCGAGTCGAAGGCCTTGGCTCGGATCGCTTGGCGGTACACCAGATCGGAGTCGGCCGGGTCCTTGGGATGGTTCTGGCGGTACCAGTCCTGCATGCGCGGAACGAGCTCGGCGTAGGTGTCGAACATGCGGTCCATGTCGCCGACATAACGGGTGCCAAGGGGTGAGGAGAGGACGGCGGGATCACGGTGGTAGCGGTAGCGACCGCCGATGCGGGCGTCGTAGGCGATGTAGCGAGTGGACTGCTCGAGGTACGACATCAGCCGACCCCAC
>CAZEFG010000033.1:6954-13039 GCA_964511355.1 uncultured Iamiaceae bacterium | reverse complement strand
GCGGCGCTTCTCACCAGCGAGATCGTCACCAACGCCGTCCTGCACGGAACCCCGCCGCTCCGACTCGTAATCGAAATCACCAAGGGCCTGGTGCGGGTCGAGGTTCACGACGCCAGCCACGCCCCACCCGTGCCCAGAACGCCACCGCTCACCGAACCCGGAGGGCGGGGCCTGGCCATCGTCGACGCGCTGTCCAGCCGGTGGGGGACACACCCCGCCGGTGATGGAAAGTCGGTCTGGTTCGAGCTGACTGGATGACCGCGCCTCGGATCCTGCCGGGCTGTGCTCAAATCGGGCCACGCCGACTGGAGGCCATGTGACCGAGAATCCGCTGCTGGCGCCCAGCACCCGTCCCTACCAGCTTCCACCCTTCGCCGACCTCAGCGAAGGCCACTTCCTGCCCGCCTTCGACCAGGGCATGGCCGAACAACTGGCCGAAGTGGAGGCGATCACCGCCGACGCCGCTCCCGCCGACTTCGACAACACCATCGGCGCGTTGGAGAGGTCGGGCCGGCTGCTGCGGCGCGCTTCGACGGCCTTCTTCACGCTGGTGTCGTCTCACTCCACCGACACCGTCAAGGCCCTCGAAGCCGAGATCCGGCCGCGTCTGAGCGCCCACTCCGACGCCATCTACATGGATCGAACGCTGTTCGAGCGGATCATGCAGGTGGAGGCGTCCGACCCGGAGGAGGCTTGGGTGCTCGAGCGGTACCGCCTCGACTTCACCCGGGCGGGTGCCGAACTGTCCGACACCGACCAGGAGCGACTACGCCAGCTCAACCAGGAGCTGTCGCGCCTGTCGACCACCTTCAGTCAGACCCTGCTCGAAGCCACCACCGCCGAGGCCCTGGTGGTCGATGACGTGGCCGATCTCGACGGCCTTGACCCGGCGACCATCGACGCCATCCGTGCCGACGACGGCACCTGGCGACTGCCGCTCCTCAACTTCACCAACCAACCCGCCCTCGCCCAGCTCACCAACCGCGATGTCCGCCGCCGCCTCTACGAGCTGTCGACCAACCGGGCGCAATCCAATCGTGAGGTTGCGGTCGAGATGGCCAAGCTGCGGGCCGAACGGGCCAAGCTCCTGGGTTACCCAACCCACGCCGCCTACGCCGTCGCCGACCAAACCGCCAAGACCACCGGAGCCGTCGAGGCCATGATCGGCCAGCTCGTCGGGCCCGCCGTAGCCAACGCCCGGCGAGAAGCTCAGGCGCTCACCGAGCTGGCGGGCTTTGAGATCGAGCCATGGGACTGGTCGTTCTATGCCGGCAAGGTGCGCGCCGCCCGTTATGAGTTCGACGAATCGGAGATGCGTCCTTACTTCGAACTCGACCGCGTCTACCGCGATGGCGTGCTGCAAGCCGCCACTGAGCTGTACGGCCTGACCTTCGCCGAGCGCGACGACCTGGTGGGCTACCACCCCGACGTGCGGGTGTTCGAGGTGTTCGACGACGGCCAGCCGCTAGGGCTGTTCCTGCTCGATCCCTACGCCCGGCCAACCAAGCGGGGCGGGGCGTGGATGAACAGCCTGGTGTTGCAATCGGATCTGTTCGATGAGCAGCCGGTGGTGGTGAACAACCTGAACATCACCAAGCCAACCTCCGGCCCCACGCTTATGACCCTCGACGAGGTCCGCACCGCCTTTCACGAGTTCGGCCATGCCCTGCACGGTCTGCTCTCCAATGTCCGCTTCCCCCGGGTCTCGGGCACCGCGGTCCCCCGTGACTTCGTCGAGTTCCCTTCCCAGGTCAACGAGATGTGGCAGACCTGGCCCGAGATCCTCACCCGCTACGCCCGCCACCATGAGACCGACGAGTCCATGCCCACCGAATTGGTCGACAAGATGAAGGCGGCCGAGCGGTTCAACCAGGGCTTCACCACCCTCGAGTACCTGAAGGCCACCCTCCTCGACTGGGCCTGGCACAACCTCACCGACGCAGCTCTGGAGCATGCTGAGGATCTCACCGATGTCGACGCATTCGAGGCCCGGGTGTTCGCCGAGTCGGGAGCCGACTTCGAGCTCGTCGCGCCTCGTTACCGCACCAGCTACTTCGCCCACATCTTCGGTGGCGGCTACAGCGCGGGGTACTACTCCTACATCTGGAGCGAGGTTCTCGATGCCGACACGGTCGAGTGGTTCGAAGAGAACGGCGGACTGACCCGAGCCAACGGCGACCACTTCCGCCGCACCCTCCTCTCCCGCGGTGGCAGTGGCGACCCCATGGATGCCTTCCGGGAGTTCCGGGGCCGCGACCCCCGCATCGAGCCCCTGCTCACCCGCCGTGGCCTGGCCACCGCCTGAGCCCGTGATCTGAGGGATTGCAGCTCGCCGTAGCATCAAGGGCGATGACCGCCAGTTACACGCCCAAACGCGACGAAGCCCTGTTCCGCCTCGACGGAGACCTCCTCGTCCCCGGGGTGCTCTGTAGGGGCCCGTGGTACGAGGGCTCGCTGCACGGCAGCGCCATGCTGGCTGCAATCGCCCGAGGCGCTGAGCAACATCCCACCGACGTTCCTCGCCAGGTTGTCCGCCTCACCGTCGACATGATGCGGGCCGCCCCCATGGCGCCGCTGCGGGTCGAGACCACCACTGTCCGGTCCGGCAAGAGCATCGATTTCGTCGACATCGCCCTCTACGCCGACGACCAGATGTGGGTGAGGGGTTCTGCCCTTCGGGTCCGCGTCGCCGACCTCGCGGTCGACACCGACGAGAGGATCGAGCACCATCCCGTGCGGCCCGAGACAGAGCCCAGCTCGTCGCATCCATTCGCCCGAGCCGGATTCGACCAACCGGCGTTCCATCACGCGCTCGACTTCCACATCGACCCCGAAGAACAGATTGTGTGGTTCCGGCTGGCGGTGCCGGTGGTGGAGGGCGAGGACAACACTGGTTTCCTGGCCACCGCGGCCATCGCCGACTGGACTTACTCGGTTCCGTCGCTGCTGGGTTCGGTTGAAGGCGCTGTCGGCTTTGGGGAGGAGCGCACCATCTTTGCCATCAACGCCGACACGACGATCAACTCGTTCCGGCCGATGGCCGGATCCTGGGTCGGAATCCGCACTACCTCGCGCATCGGAACGCTCGGTGCCGGTGTTGCCAACGCCCACCTGTTCGACGAGGCGGGCCCTTTCGGGTTCTCGTCGCAGAGCATCCTGGTTCGCGGGCCCAGCGGAGCCCCGCTCGCGGTACGCGAGGTCTCCGGCTGACCCAAGATCACCGATGGGCAGGGTCAACTAGTTGAGGGCGCGGGTCGATTCCGGGATGACGCCGTCGTCGTAGAGGCTCTTGGCCACGTCCTGGAACGCGGTGAGGGCAACCCGCTGGGTGGTCGGCCCGTAGGAGATGCGGGCGACACCGAGGGATTCGTACTCGGCGGCGGGAAGGGCGCCGGGCAGGCCGATCACGCTGATCTTGCGCTCGCCGATCCCGTCGACCAGCTGACGGGTGACGTCGGCGTTGAGGACACCGGGGATGAAGATGATGTCGGCGCCGGCATCGAGGTAGGCCCGGCCCCGCTCGATGGCGTCGGCGATCGATTCCTCGACCGGCCGATCGCCGGCCCGCACGAAGGCATCGGTGCGGGCGTTGAGCGCCAGCGGGACGCCCTCGGCCTCGGCCGTAGCGACTATGGACTCGACTCGCGCCGCCGATTCGGCCAGCGGCCGGAGGCGGTCCTCGACGTTGGCGCCGACGATGCCGACCCCGATGGCCCGGCGGGTGGTGTCGGCCACATCTTCGTACCCGTCGTCGAGGTCAGCCGACACGGGAACCTCACCCGCCACCTCCACGATGCGCCCCACCATGTCGAGGGTCAGGTCGAGCGGGATCGTTCCGTCCTTGTAGCCGAAGGTGGCCGCGATCGAGTGCCCCGCGGTGGCCAGCGCCTTGGTCTCGGGCAGGGCGAGGATCGCCTTGGCCGAGACCACGTCCCACACGTTCACCACCCGGAGGATCTCAGGGGCGGCGTGCAACTCAGAGAGCTTGCGTGCCCGGTCGGCTCGTGTTTCCTGCTCTGAAGGTGTCATGGGGCCACCGTAACGGGGCGAAAGCGCGGGCACGAGGGGGAGGCTGGTACCACCCCGAAGACGCTGGGTAGTGCCCTCCACCGGCGGGGGCCCCTAGGCGCACGATCGGTTCATCACACTCCATCAACATCGCCTCAAGTTCCCAAAGGAGCCCCCATGCAGGCAGTGATCGATCGACCAACACCGCCGTCGGCAGAATCCGAGATCAGGGTCGAGGGCCGTGCTCGATGGCCCCTCGCCGGTGCCTTGGCCGGAATCACCGGGCTGGCCGCCAGCCTTCTCGCCATCCAGAACCTGACCGAGGAGCAGTACGGCCTCGGTGTCGACGTGGTCGACGAGCTCGACCGGGGCGGCTATCACGCTGGCTTTCTGATCGGCCTCATCTCCTGTGCGGCGCTCCTTGTCGCCGCCGCCGGATGGCGACGCTGGGCCAACCGCGTCGCACCCGAATCCCTCGCCGCCGGCTACGTGGCCAGCGGTCTCACCGCCACGGCAACGATCAACGTCATCGGCTTCAGCCTCATGGGTTCGATGGCCCTGTACCTTCCGGGCGGCATGGACGAAGGGTGGCTCTCCACCGAGGGCATCTTCGCCAACTTCACCTACCTCGACTTCGGCGCCCTCCTCGGTTGGTGGACCACGCTGTTCGCTGCTGGGGCCGTGGCCTTCATCGCGTTCGGGAAGGCCCGCCTCCTCCCTCGCTGGATGGGAGTCGTGTCGATCCTGTTGTGCCTCCCGCCGGTGATCTTCGCCGTCACCGTCGCCCTTCCCGGTTTCGCCGGCCTCACCATGCCGCTGTGGCTCACCGTGATCAGCCTCGGGATGGCGTTCAGCCGCACCGCCAAGGCATGACCAAGCCGGCATTATCGAAGGCGTACCGTTCCTGACCATGACCATCCGAGTAGTCCTCGCCGAGGACCACGCGTTGTTGCGCCAGGGAATCGAGCGTCTCCTCCAGACCGCCGCCGACATCGAGTTGGTGGGAACCGCCACCGACCGGCCGACGCTGGAGGCCTTGATCGACGAGACCGAGCCCGACGTGGTCATCACCGACATCCGCATGCCCCCCACCGGAACCAACGAGGGGATCGAGGTCGCGGCCCGCTTGCGGGAATCCCGTCCCGAATGCGGAGTTGTGGTGCTCAGCCAGCACTCCGAGGCCGCCTATGCCCTCACCCTGTTGGCCGGGGGCTCGGCCCGAAGGGCCTATCTGCTGAAGGAGCGGGTGGCCGACCTCGATGAGTTGCTGGTGGCGGTGAGGGAGGTCGGCGCCGGTGGTTCCCGGATCGACGCCCACGTGATCGAACAGCTGGTCGACGCCAACCGCAGCGCCCCCGGGTCGAACCTGGACCGCCTCACGCCCCGAGAGACCGAGGTGCTCTCGGAGATGGCCCGGGGCAAGAGCAACGCGTCGATCGCCGAGGCCTTGGTCCTGTCTGAGCGCGCCGTCGAAAAGCACACCAACTCCATCTTCTCCAAGCTTGGTCTCTCGGAGGAACGTGACCTGAACCGACGGGTGAGCGCGGTGCTCATGTACCTCGATGAGCACCGCAGTGGCTGACACCGAGCCCGTGCGGGTCCTTGTGGTCGACGATCAACCGGCGTTTCTGAACGCGGCTCGGGCCGTGGTGGAGCGCACGCCGGGGTTCGAGGTGGTGGCCGAGGCGACCACCGGGCTGGAGGCACTCGAGCTGGTGAGCGCGGTCGCCCCCGACCTGGTGCTCATGGATGTGCAGATGCCCTTGCTCGACGGCGTGACTACCGCCCGGCGCTTGGTCGAACAGCAAAGTCCCAGCGCAGTGGTGCTGATGTCGAGCTACGAGCGGGCTGACCTGCCCACCGATCTGGGTACGGCCCGGGTGGCGTTCGTGGCCAAGGAGGACCTGGCGCCCGAAACTCTGGTCGAGGCCTGGACCTTCGCCTCGTCGCGCCAGAGGCCCCGGTAGCCGTACCAACCAGCCGCGCTGCTCTCGGCGATTCAGTCCGCCCGAACGAGCGATGCCGGCGCGGTGCGTGCCGCTCGCAGAGCCGGTCCGAGGGCCACGGCCACGGCGCC
>CAZEFG010000033.1:1506-6854 GCA_964511355.1 uncultured Iamiaceae bacterium | reverse complement strand
AGTTGGCGAGGGATCACTTCATAGCGGCTGGCCAGGTCGGCCAGGACGACGTCGTGGTGGGCGGGTTCGACGATGACCAGCGCTTCCCGGAACGGTGACGAGGTCGAGATCGCACTCAGATCGTCGGGGTGCACCATGGCTGAGGTGGCGAAAGGTTCCCCGTTCAGTCCCGGCCCCAGTCCGGTCCCGACCACCACCAGCTGCGCATCCCCTACGGCCACATCGGAACCTTCCCCGACCCCGAGACGAGCCGCCAAGCGTGTTCCGATGACGACCTCGCCGGGGCCGGGTACTCGGCCCGAAAGCAGGGTCCAGCCCACCTCTCCTCGCACCGGCGTCAAGGCATAGACCTGGGTCTGCACATCCCCGATTCGGGCATCGACGGCATCGATCTGGGCGAGGCTCGTCAGGCGCTCGTCGGCCTCCAACTCGGCCGCCATCGCCGGAGTGACATCGACGACGGTGAAGTCGGCCGACCAGCCGTACCGTTCGGGCTCGGCGATCACCCGGTCGAGGCTCGCGCTGAAGGTGAGCCCTGCCACCAGGCCGGCCGTGCCGACGACGGCGCCGATGAGCCCGGTGCGCAGAGGCAGCCGGCGCACTCCCCGAGGCGGGACGAGGGCGAACGCTGCGCCCGCCCGAGGCCACCCGGAACGAACCGGGATCAGACGCGGCATGACCGTTTGCGTCGGTGGCTCCACCGAGGGACGGCCGCTACGAGCGGCGGTGAGCCAGCTGGCGGCCACCACGGCAACCGCGATCGTCGTCGTTCCCACGATGAGGAGCAGGGGGTTCGGCAGCCATCCCGGATGAGGTTCGAGTCGGCGGGCGGCTCCGGGCGGGGAGATCGACGCTCCGGCCAGTCCCACTCCGAGGGCGACGACGGCCGCCACCACCGCGGTGACGACGAAGGGCGCCGTGAGCGCTGTCGCCCGCTCGCCAGCGGTGAGGCCGAGGGTGGCGTACACCCGTTGGTCGGATCGGGCTGAGCTGTGCTGGCGTGCCATCACCTGGACCAACGCCCACAGCAATGCGGCGCCGGCCGTCACCGAGGCGACGGCCATACCCACCACCAGCACCCGTGTGGAGCGAGCAGCCGCCTGGGTTCCTTCAGCCAGATCCTGGACCAGCACCGGAGGAAACTCCTCGCCTCCATCCGCGGGCACCACCGTCGACGCCAGCTCCTGGGCCTCGGTCCGCAGTTGATCGAGGGCGGCACTCCCACCGTTCAGACCGACGTACACCTCCTTGCCGGCAATCGATCCGGGGTGACGGGCGGCGAAGGCCGGGGTGGCCAGCACCGGGGTCTGGTCGAGGGTTCCCGGTGGAACGGCGACTATCCCGACCACGGTGAGAGCGACCGAGGCGCCGTCGGGTTCGCCGAAGCCGGTGTCGAACTGAAAGACCTCTTCGGCGAGCAGCATCGACAGCGTGATGGTGTCGCCCGCCTCCAGACCGAATGCCTCGGCGAACTCCTCGACGACCACGACCTCGTCGGCGGCATCGTCGGCGGCCAGCCGTCCGCTCCGTACGATCGGTTGGAGGAGCCCCGCTGGGCGAGGCGGGCCCGAGATCAATCCGGCGTAGACAACCGCATCGCCCTCGACCCGACCCACCGCGACATCGGCGAGCCACGCCTGTTCGACCAACGGAAGGGCCACGATTCGCTCCGCCAGGTCTTCGGCCCCGAACACCCTCACCACGGCATCGCCCGGCGACACGCCGGCCGCCATGCGGTTGGGTGCCGACGCCGTCCGCAGCACCAGGCCGACACCGGCGAGGTAGGCACCGGCGATCAGCCCGATGACCAGACCGAGCGACACCGCGCTGCGACGGTGGCGACGCCACTGGTGGCGCGCCGCCACCCCCACGGCAACGCTGGCCGCCTCATTTCCCAAGTGACCGTGGTCCTCTCAACCGACACCCCCGCCCGGGACCGATCCCTCGATCCGGACGCCACCCGCACCGCCCTGCCCGATGGTGAGCTGGCCGCCGACCGCGCCGATCCGGTCGGTCATGTTCACCAGGCCCTGACCCGACCCGTGCGGCTCCTTGGACACGATGCCAGGGCCCTCGTCCTCGACCACGAACCACAACTCGTCGGTCCGGCCCCGGAGCTCGAGGCGCACGGAGGCGCCGGCCGCATGCTTCGCGGCATTGTGAATGGCCTCGAGACAACAGAAATACACCGCTCCCTCGGCTTCGGGCGGATAGCGGCCGACCCCGTCGGCGACCACTGTGACCGGCGACGGGCTTCGCTCGGCGGCCGCCTTCAGCGCCGCCACCAGCCCCGAACTGGCCAGCAGCGGAGGGTAAATGCCGTGAGCCAGGGAACGCAGTTGGTTGATGGCGTCACGGACCTCGGCGCTGAGTTCGTCCAGCAGCTCCAGGGCGGTGGTCGGATCGCCGGCGATGGTCTGACGGGCGAGTCCCAGGTTGACCGCCACCGCCGCGAGGTGCTGTTGGGCACCGTCGTGGAGGTCGCGCTCGATCCGGCGGCGTTCGGCATCGGCGGTGCTGACCAGACGGATCCGCGACGCCCTCAGTTGTTCGTTGGTGGCCCGGAGATCGTCGAGGGTGGCCACCAGCGACGCGCCAAGTTGGCGGTTGTGCAGGAGTAACCCGAGCAGCCGGCCGAGCTCTCCGAGGGTGCGGTCGTCGGCCGGTCCGAAGCGCTCACCCGGCGGGCGTCGCAGAACCAACATCGCGTGGAGATCCTCCGCATGCACTGCGGGCACGAGCCGTAGTTCACCCGGCTCGCTCGGCAGATCCGCAGCCCAGGTATCGACCCACGCCGAGCCCGAAACACCACCCCGTAGCAGCGACCGGATGGCGGACTCGTCGAGCTGGCGGGTCGCTTCCCCGCGGGCCGGGACCGCCGCCATCCGTTCCAGCCGGCCCTCGCCTTGGTGCGCCCACACCTCGACCGAAGCGAGGCGATAGGTCCGCAGGAACGACTCGCAGAGCCGCTCGATCGATTCGGGGTCGTCGAGTCGTTCGGACTCAAGGCGACGCAGCACTTCGCTCGGGGCACCAGCCCGTACCTGTCGGGCGAACCGATCGCCGAGGCGGCGAGCGGGCCGGGCAACCAGCGCCGCCGCGACACCGGCGATCGCCACCGGCAGCAGGGGCCAGGAACCGTCGCCGGGAGCCCGGCCCGCCAACAGAGCAACCACCCCCACGGCCGTAGCTGCGGCGGCCACCGCGATGGCCAGAGGCACCAGGAGTCGACGGGCCATCACAAGTGGCTGCCCTCGATCAGCCGACCGTCGCGCATGGTGACGATGCGTCCGGCTCGGGCGGCGACAACAGGGTCGTGGGTGACCATCAGGACCGTCTGGCCGCGCTGGTTGAAGCGCACGATCAGGTCCATCACCTCATCGCCGCCCACGCTGTCGAGCGCCCCGGTCGGTTCGTCGGCCAACAACAACGTCGGTCGGTTGACCACGGCCCTCGCGATGGCCAGGCGTTGCCGTTGCCCGCCGGAGAGGGCAGCGGGAGGGGCGTCGGCCTTGTCGAGCAGACCGAGCAGGTCGAGGGCGTCGACAGCCCGGTCGAACGCTTCGCGCCGCGATGTTCGGGCGACGGCGGCCGCAAGCACCACGTTGTCGAGGGCGGACATTCCGTCGATCAGGTCGAAGAACTGGAACACGATGCCCACGTGGCGGCGGCGAACCCGGGAGCGGGCATCGTCGGAGAGCTCGGTCAGCTCGACCCCGGCGAGGCGCACCGATCCGCTGTCGGGCGAGTCGAGTCCTGCGGCAATGTTGAGAAGCGTCGACTTGCCGGACCCCGACGGTCCCATGACCGCCACCATCTCGCCGGGGTCCAAGGTGAGGTCGACGCCTCGCAGGGCCCGCACCGGAGCGAGGTCGGGTTCGTAGGTGCGGCGCAGGTCACGAACGGCGAGGACCGGATCGCCGGATCCGGTCGCATCGGGTTCGCTCATCAGGACTCGCTCGGGGGGTGCGCAGAGGAAGCTGCGGGCGGGAAAGGGCACAAGATAATCACGACTCGGGGATGCGGTGCGTTCGGCCGCACCCCCGAGCCGTGGCCACCCGGTCAGGCGACGGTGAAGGTGCCGGACATGCCCTCCATGAAGTGGGGAGGACCGTCGGCGCCACCGACCGGGATGAAACAGACCGCGAAGTAGGTTCCGGGCTCGAGGTCCACGACGGTGTAGGTGGTACGGCCGGGTCCGCCCCAGGCCACGCCGGTGAACTCCATCTTGGCCATCGCCTCCTCTTCGGGCAGCTCCAACAGCTCGTCGAGGGTCTCGGTCGCACCCTCGGCCCGGCGGAAGATCACGATCTCGTGGTCCTCGATGCCGTTGTTCCTGAGGGCGAAGGAGGTGAGCCCGGACTCCAGCGTGTCGGGCAGGTTCGGATAGCCGTACTCAACGGCGTCGATGTCGACCGCCTGGAAGTCACAGGACCGGTGCGCTGCGTTGCCGATCGTGGACAGCGCGCCCGCGATCTCGTCGGATTCGAAGACGGCGTCCAAGTCGCCGGATTCGGCTGCATCGGCGAAGGCCTCGGCGAGGATTTCCGCGGCCGCACCCGGCGCCGTCAGCTCGGGGTCGAACTCGCTCGCCAGAGTCTCGGCGGCCGGCTGCAGACTCGACTGGATCCATCCGACGACGTCGTCATCGTCGGGTCCGACCATGGCCGCTGACAGGTCGACGCTGGCCTCGCAGGCCGCTTCTGACATGGAGCCGGTTGCCGGCTCGGTGGGGTCCCCGCCGGGGTTCTCGATCGGGGGGCCGTCGCCGCCGGCGGTCTCGCCGTCGTCGTCGCCGCAGGCGGCCAGACCGGCGGCGAGGGTCAGGGCCAAGCCGGCGGCCGCGAGGCGGGTGCGAAGGGTTGCGTTCATGGTCGGAGGGTCTCCTGAAGTCGGGCGTTCGTTGACCCGGCCAGCAGACCGCGAATCCTTCGCCGGAAACACAGCATCACCATGTGTCTCGGTGGTGGTGCTAGCTACACCTCCCCGCAGCCTTTGTGATCCGGTGCCCGTTGTAGAGGACCCCACCGCGTAGCCAGGCAACAACGGCGAGCCAGGCACAGATCGCTCGTTCGATCACCCACGCTGGCGCGAGCACGGCGGCGCTGACGGGGAAGTACCTCGTGCCGCCGTGGCGTCGCCTTCCGACCTCCGCGGCGGCGATCAGCGAGACAGCGGCCACCGGCAGCGCTCCGGGTCGGCGGCGGACAGCGATGAACATGAGGGGCAGCACCAGCAGGGTTACCAGCATCCGACAGGGCCGGGCGAACTCGTCATAAGCGTTGCGAACCCGCTGGCGGAAGAAGTGCGGCAACGAAGGTGGAAGGCGGCGTACGTACAGGCCGTCG
>CAZEFG010000033.1:0-1406 GCA_964511355.1 uncultured Iamiaceae bacterium | reverse complement strand
GCCGTCGTATCCGTCCCGGAGGAACTCGACCCGGACGCCGAGAGTTCCGGGGAAGTCTCCGCCTGACACCCGGTTGAGCAGGATTCGGCCGGTGTCCCATGCGGCATGCCAGGGCACGGGCTCGAAGTAGTTCTGGGGGATGACGAGATCGGCGCTCTGGAGCTCGTTCACCACTCGAGCGAGGTCGTGCTCGCTGTAGCGAACGTCGTCGTCGGCGATCACCGCCAGCTCGGTACCAACACGGGCGAGCCCGGACACGACGTTGCCGACCTTGCCGTTGACACAACGGTTGGTTGGGTCAGGGGCGAGGTGGGTGGCGAAGGAGCTCCAGACTTGGTGGACCGCCTCGAACAAGCCCGGTTCGGAGTTGTCGACCACCAATACCGGACAGATCCGGCTGATGCCCTCCAGGTAGGCGGTGAGTTCGGGCGGGGGCGGCCCGGAGAGCCTGATCGGCAGGAGATAAGTGGCGTTCAACATGCCAGACCGGACTCCTCGTATCCGTGCCGCTCACCGGCCCGGGCCTCAATACCCCGCCCATCTCGCGCCGACACCCGATGCGCGCCGACCTCCGGTGACCGATGTGGCCAGTGACTCGGTGAGTCACTGGCCACGTGTTCTTGGTCAGCGGCTCAGCTGGCCGAACGCCGTGCTGACCGCTTCCTCGTGATGTGTGCGCAGACGCTCCCGCTGGTCGTCCGCGCGGCGTATGAAACGAACCAGGTCGATGCCCGCCAACTCGTCGGCCCCGGCGATGACCTGCAGGCTTTCCCATAGGCGACGCTTCATGTCGATGGCCGCCATCAGGCCTTCGATCTCCAGCACCCGACTGAGCGGCGAGTAGCCGCGCATCCGGCCGTTCATCTTCAAGCGGCCAAGACGTTCACCAACGAGCGCCGCCAGGTTCTTGGCCGGATTGGGCACCGCGCCGAGATGGGCCATCACCGTCGCGAGCGCATTGGCATCCTCGTCGAGCTCACGGCGAATACCCACGAGCGTTTCACCGAGGCTCGTGCCCTCGTTGCTGGCGATCATCCGCTCGACAACGGCCTTGGCTCCCGTGGCCCCGGTGCGGTGGTCGTTTAGGTAGATCCGCCGCAGGACCTTCTGATCGTCCTCGTCCCTGCGGGTTTCTGGCGTATCGGTTTCTGGTTGCTCGGCCTTGGTCGTCACGGACGATGCCCTACCCACCAGCAAGCAAGATCACTCGGGCGTTCTTCGGGAAACTGAGCGACGACCACTCCGGCTGACTGAGGTCCGGGGCTGTCAGTCCTCGATCAGATCTCTGCCCTCGGCACGGAGCTGGGCAAGGCTGGCGAGCATGGTCTGAAGAACCTCGGGCGGATGCGGCTCCCAATCCTCGACCTCGCCGAGCACCTTCACTGGATGTCGGGTGCGGTAGGACC
>CAZEFG010000032.1:3430-13699 GCA_964511355.1 uncultured Iamiaceae bacterium | reverse complement strand
GACGGGACGGTCATCGGTTCTCATCTCGGTCGGGACGGACCTGGACCCGCCGGCCACGAATGGTGGTCTGGGACAGGGCGGCGATGACCTCACCCACCGCCGGAGTCGGCACCTCGACGATCGAGAACCGCTCGGCGATGCGGATGGCGCCGATGTCGCGGCCGCTGAGGCTGGTCTCGTTGGCGATGGCCCCCACCAGGTCGCCGGGCCGCACCCCCGAGCTACGCCCGATGCCCACGTACAGCCCGGACTTGCCCTCCGAAGGCCCCCGGTTCGGGACGTCACGGTTAGGGCGTCCAGGACGATCCGAGCGAGAAGGCCGGTCCGGACGGGATCCACGCGACGCCACTTCGGGGATCTCGGCAGAATCGTCGACCGCGCCGGTGGACTCGTGGACCATCTTCACCGCCGCCAGCAACACGTCCATCAGATCGTGCTCGTCGGTCAACGTATCGACCACGACCCGGAAGCGGTCGAGGTCGTCGTCGGGCAGCCGGTCCTGGAGAATCTCGATGGTGCGCTCCATCTGCCGGGCCCGCAGGGTGGCCACCGTCGGCACCTTCTCCTGACGGATCGGCTGACGGGTGCGGTGCTCGATGTTCTGGAGCTGACGTTGCTCGCGGGGCTCGGCCAGGGTGATCGCCACCCCTTCACGGCCCGCCCGGCCGACCCGTCCGATTCGGTGCACATAGGCATCGACCGAGTTGGGCACGTCGTAGTTGACCACGTGGGTGAGTTGGTCGATGTCGAGCCCGCGGGCGGCAACATCGGTGGCCACGATGAGGTCGGCGGTGCCCGTCCGCAAGCGGCCCATCACCCGGTCGCGCTGTTGCTGATCCATTCCCCCGTGGAGCGCCTCGGCGCGGTACCCCCGCCCGTTGAGGGTCTCAGTGAGCTCGTCGACCTCGGTTCGGGTCCGACAGAAAACGATGGCGGCCTCGGGTGACTCGACGTCGAGGATGCGACCCAACGCCGCCGCCTTGTAGTTGCGCGAGACGATGTAGGCCCGCTGCTCGACCAGCGGCGCGGTGCCAGTGGCGGCCTCCGACGAGTCGATCTGGACACGGACCGGATCGGTCAGATGACGCTTGGCGATCGAAGCGATGCGAGGGGGCAGAGTGGCCGAGAACAGCACCGTCTGACGGGTCGACGGGGTGAGGGCGAGGATGGCCTCGATCTCGTCGGCGAAACCCATGTCGAGCATCTCGTCGGCCTCGTCGAGGACGACCATCTCGATCGAGTCGAGTGACATGGTGCCCCGCTGGAGGTGGTCGAGCGCCCGGCCCGGGGTCGCCACCACGACGTGCATCCCCCGGTTGAGCGCCGCCATCTGCCGGCCAATCGGCTGGCCGCCGTAGACCGGCATGACCTGGGCGCCGAGCTGGCGGCCGTACTTGTAGATGGCCTCCGAGACCTGCACCGCCAGCTCGCGCGTGGGGACCAACACCAGCGCCAACAGCTCGACCGGCCCACCACCCTTGGGCAGCATCTCGAGGATCGGCAGGGCGAAAGCCGCCGTCTTGCCGGTGCCGGTGGCCGCCCCACCGAGCAGGTCGCGACCCGACAACAGCAGAGGGATCGCCTCGCGCTGGATCGGGGTCGGCTCCTCGTAACCCAGCGCCGACAGGGCATCGACCACCTGGGGTCGAATCCCCAAGCGGGCAAAGGGCGAATCGGATGGGTCAGGGGTCGCAGCGATTGCGGGTTCGGGAGCGGAGCTGTCTGTCATGTGGCGTCCATTGTGCCCCTGGCACCGCGTGCCAGCGACTCGACCGCTCCGACATCACCGGTACTAGCGTCCAGCCGTGCTGGATGTCCGCTACTTCAACCTGGCCCACCGCCGGGGTCGGCGCCGGTCGGTCGAGTTCCAGGGCCGCATCCACGGGCTCGACGTGGTGCGCATCGAAAGCCTCGGCCCCGGCGACGCCGACGAGATCCTGCCCCATTCGGATCTGTGGCCCGGGACCAAGGCCCTGATGGCCGGGTGGAACCGCACGCTCCACGAGGTCGCCCACCACGGCGCTCGCCACGACGCTTCGTGGCTGGTCCTGCTCGAAGACGACGTGCTCCTGTCGCCCCGGTTCCGGCGCCGCACCATCGCCGCCCTCCAGGCCGTCCCCGACGACTGCCTGCTGGTCCAGCTCGGCTTCTTGAGCAAGTACACCTGGTTCGCCCCGCGGCCGTTTTGGAAGAACGTGGTCATGGCCGGCTTGTACGTCGTCAGGGGCGAATGGCGAACAGCCGCCCGGCGCCGAGGAGGAGGCGACCACCCCTTGTTCTCCCGTGAACTGTTCAGCGGGGGCCAGGCTTCGGCGGTGCGGATCGAGACCATCCCCACCCTGCTCGAGTTGTTGGAGCCGTACGAACTGGTCACCGACGACCTGTTCCGCGACCGGGCCGATCGCCACCCCGGCGGGTTCCTTCGCTCCCGCCGCCAGCTCGCCATCCAGGCGCCGTTCTTCTTCTCCGACCTCGGCCCGGAGCGTCGTCGCCAGCGCCGCGCCAATCTACGCTGAAGGCGACATGTCCGAGCCGAGCCCCGACCGCGCCCCGATCGCCAAGCGTGACGATCACGTGCGGCTGTCGCTGCCCGCCCGCCACGAGTACGCTCGGATCGCCCGGATCGGCATGGCCGCTCTGGCCCTTCGTCTCGGATTCAGCTACCGAGAGATCGAGGACCTCCGCCTGGCGGTCGACGAGACCCTCATCTTCCTGCTCGGCTCAGACCGACCGGGCGAGCGGGTCACCATCATCTTCGGGAACCAGCCCGGCCAGGTCACCCTCACCGCCACCACCACCTTCTCCACCGAAGCCGACGATGCAGCCCGCGACCGGTTCGAGACCCTCATCGCCGACCTGGTCGATCACTGGAGCACCGACGAAGCGGGCGGGTCGGTGACCTTCACCAAGACCCGCGACTAGCGCGGTAGGTGTACTCGGCCTAGGCGCCGGTGTGGCCGAAGCCGCCCTCGCCGCGAGTGGAGTCAGCCGGAAGTTCGGCCATGGGCAACCAGCCGATCTGTTCGACCGCCTGCACCACCAGCTGGGCGATGCGATGACCCCGCACCACGTGGAAGTCGGCGGCCGGGTCCGTGTTGAGCAACGCCACCTGCAGCTCGCCGCGGTAACCGCAGTCGATGAGGCCCGGTGCGTTGGCCACGGTGACTCCGTGCCGAAGCGCCATCCCGCTGCGGGGCATGACCAGGCCGGCGTAGCCCCGCGGCAGGGCAATGGCGATGCCCGTCGGCACCAGGAGGCGACCTCCACCCGCGGGGACGACACCATCGACCCGGGCGTAGAGGTCGAGGCCGGCGTCGCCGTCGTGGGCGTAGCCGGGCAGGGTCAGTTCGGGGTCGAGTCGCACCACCGGGACCTGGATCATGTGCCCGAACCTAATGGCCCCCTAGCATCGCTCCCAATGCTTGCTTGGATGGACCTCGAGATGACCGGGCTCGACCCGGCCCGCCATGTGATCGTCGAGATCGCCACCCTCATCACCGACGACGAACTCAACGTCGTCGCCGAGGGTCCCGACCTGGTGGTTCACGCCACCGACGACGAGCTTTCGCGCATGGACGACTTCGTGCGCAACATGCACACCCGCAGCGGGTTACTGCCCCTCATCACCGCATCCACCGTGTCGTTGGCCGACGCCGGCGTCGCCACCATGGAGTTCCTCCGCCAGCACATCCCCGAGCCCCGCACGGTTCCCCTGTGCGGCAACTCGATCGGTACCGACCGCCGGTTCCTGGCCACCTACCTCCCCGAGATCGAGGAGTTCCTGCACTACCGATCCGTCGACGTCTCGACCATCAAGGAGCTGGGGCGACGGTGGAACCCCAGCGTGGTGCGTGAGGCTCCCGAGAAGAACACCACCCACCGGGCCCTCGACGACATCATCGAAAGCATCGACGAGCTGATCTACTACCGCAAGCACCTGTTCGTCCCCGCCGAGGAGAAGACAGAGGCCGAGGAGAAGACAGAGGCGGGGGCCGATGAAGGAAAGGCTGACGCCACCCCATAGCATCGAGAAGCTATGGGAGCAGTACGGGAAGAACGCCAGCCGGCTCAAGACGATGCGGTCGAGGTGGCGCCGGGGATCATCCGCATCCAGCTTCCGATCTCACTGCCGGGCCTGGGCCACGTCAACTGCTACGCCCTCCCCGACGAAAAGGGCGTCACCCTCATCGACCCGGGTCTCCCCGGCCCTACTGCCTGGAAGCAGCTGACCAAGCGTCTGGCCGCGGCCGACATACCCACTCCGCGGGTTCACACGGTGGTGGTCACCCACAGCCACCCCGACCATTTCGGCCAGGCCGGTCGGTTCCTCGACCAGAACCAGGCCCGGATCATCACCCACCAGAACTTCCGCACCTTCTTCGACCCTCTCGAAGAACCTGACGAGATCACCGTCGAAATCCCCGACGCCGAGCTGGCCGCCGAACGGGCCAACGCCCAGGTCGCCGAGTACGCCACCGCCCGAGCCGCGGCGGGCAATGCACGCCTGCCTTGGGGCGGGCCCCTGCCATGGGGTCGACCCGAAGGTTCGGTCTCCCCGCTGCGGGGCGGACCCAGAGGCCCCGGGCGGCCACCCCTACGGCGGCGACTGCAGTACCGGCTCATGCGCAAGGTAGGCGGCCGGATGGGCGCTGTCCCCCGCCCGACCGACCGGGTCACCGACGCCGACCGCCTCCAGTTGGGTGGGCGTTCGTGGGTCGCCATGCACACCCCCGGCCACACCAACGACCACCTGTGCCTGTTCGATCCGGAGGCGGGCATCCTCGTCTCGGGCGACCACGTCCTGCCCACCATCACGCCTCACATCTCCGGAACCGGCGTCACCGTCGACCCTCTCGACGACTTCTTCCGGTCCCTCGAACGAGTCGGTGAGCTCGACGACGTCACCATGGTGCTCCCCGCCCACGGCCTCGAGTTCGGCGACCTCGCCGCCAGGGCCACCGCCATCCGCCATCATCACCAGGACCGCCTGCAGCTCCTCCGCGACGCTTCGGCCGAGGTCGGATGGGCGACGGTGCCCCAGTATTCGACCTACCTGTTCCCCGCCCGGTCGCGCGGAGAGATGGCCGACAGCGAGACATACGCCCACCTCGAGCATCTCCGCCTTACGGGCGAGGCCGAAGTGCGCGACGATGGACCAGAGCTCTGGTACAAGATCGGCTGAGAAGCCGGCGGACAGCAAGGGGCCAGGCGTGGCTAGACGAGGCAAGGAAGCAACCCGTCAACTCCTGTTGAAGACGGGATACGAGATGATGCTCGAACAGGGCCTCGACGCGGGTTGGGGTGTCCGCATAACCGAGGTCACCAAGCGGGTCGGCCTCACCACCGGCGCGGCCTACCAGATCTGGAACGGCTCGCGCCGCGTCGAAGGCGCCGGTGGCCAGGACCGCTTCCACCACGACCTCGCCCTCTATGCCTTCGACCGGGTCGTCGCCGACGCCTCCAACTACAACGCCAACCGGGCCTGGGACCAGGCCGACGGGGGCGCCAGCCTCGACCGCATCCTGCAACGACTGGGCGAAGACACTGCCAGGGCCCAGAACCACGGGACCTTCGACGCCCCCGCCCGGTTCGCATGTCTGGTGGCGCTGTTGGCGTCAGCCGCCACCGATCCCGAACTGGCCGAGGTCGGCCGCAGGGCCTACCGAGCCGCCACCGACCAGCTGGTCGAGATCTATCGCAAGGTCTTCGAGCACTTCGAGCTCGAGATGGCGCCGCCCTACACCCTCGACCAGCTCATCACCTCGGTGGTCGCGCTCATCGACGGCCTACGGATGCGGGCCCTGGTAGACCCCGACGTCGTGGCCACCGGGGTGGAGGCCCCGGTGGGAGCCGCCCCCGACGCCAACGGCACGTGGTACCTCGTGGCCACGGGCACCCGCGCCCTGGTCGACGCTATGACCCGTCCCGCTCAAGACGGCTGACCCGACCGCTCACGAACACCCGGCCAGGGGTGGTGGCATCGACCAGCCACAGCGAAAGCGAACCGTCGGCGTGCTCGGTCACCACCCGCTCGACCTCGTCGCCGCGTTCGATCGCGTCGCGGTACTCAACCTCGGCCCGCAACGGAGCCCTCAGGTTCTTGTGACCCACCCGGGTCTCTTCAACCGCAGCCCAAGCCACCGCGTTGTTCACGTGGTCGAGCACATCGAAGTCACTGAATCGCAATGGCCACGGCGAACGGTCCCCTTGATCTGACGGCGGGGAGTCGTGTTCGAGCTTGGCGCGCACCGTGCGACCCCCGGCGGCTTCGTCGTAGATCTGGTGGAACTGCTCGGGTAGGCGCAGCGGACGGCCGGTGGCCATGTCGAGGTGCACCCAGACGGTGGCGGTCTCGATGTGAGCGCCGTGCTCACCTCGCGCCGACACCCGCCGTTCGGCCCACCGGCTACCGGTCCCGCCACAGAAGGTGGTGAGGGCCAGTTCCTCCCGCAGACGGGCCTCGGCGTGGACCTCGATGACGGTGCGGCGCACCACCCAGGCCATGTCGTCGATCAGACCGGCATCGACGGTGTCGTCATTCGACACGTCCTGCACGAACCGGGCCACGGAGTCGAGACGCATCCGTCCGTTGGGGGAAACATCGCCCAGGCGCACCCGCCGACGGGCGGTGAAGGTGCGGCCCGTCGTGGGCAACGGCACCAAGGGGGAAGAGGTCATCGATCGAGGAGGCTACCGGATCGCCCATAAATCAATTGACGAGGGTTGCGATACGTGGTTCTGTGAAACCTCCACCCCAAGAACAAGGACTCCACGATGTTCACGATCCACGCACACAACGCAGCAGGCCACGTAGGCCTTGCCGCCGCGCGTGGTCGCAATCGCGTGGACGGCAACCCCATGGGTGACGCGATGTATCCGTGTGGATGGCAGGCCGGTAACCGAGTGACCTCGACCCTCAAGTCGACCACCTTTACCACCCGCATTTCGCACAAGGCCATCTCGCCCAACCCCGTGCGGCCCAAGGAGTCCTCCCCCTGAGCACAGAGCTCACATACGGAGGAGCAGTACTCCGAACGGCCGCCGGGACCACCCGGCGGCCGTTCTGCTTTTCCGGCCGAAGCGTGGTCACCGCCCCAGCAGCACCAGCAGAACCGGCAGCACCCATCCCACTCACGACACCGAAAACGACACGAACCCCGGGAACGCAAATGATCACCGAACCCATCTTCTTCGCCGAACCGTTATCCCTCGAAGCCCAGCCCGACACCTGGTGGGCCGACGCCCGTTGCCGCTCAGGCGACGGTTCCCTCGGTGGGTTGTTCTTCTCCGAGGAGTTGGGCGACATCGCCCACGCCAAGACCATCTGCTCGGAGTGCCCGGTCATCAGCCAGTGCCTCGAAGGCGCCCTCGACCGGCGTGAACCCTGGGGAGTGTGGGGTGGCCAGCTCTTCCTGAACGGCCGCATCCTGGCCACCAAGCGGCGTCGGGGCCGTCCGCCCAAGAACCCCCGGCCCGAGGACCAACTGCCGGTGGTACCCATCCCCGAGCACCTGGTCCAAGCCGCCAGCTGACCCAGCGGTCGACCCGAGCAACTGCCCAGAGGTACTCCCCCCACCTCTGACGAGCGAGCTCGGGTCGACCGACGGTCACCCGGTCGGGCCCCAGCCCCCGTCGAGCCGCCTGGCCGTTGGTCCCACAACTCCGGGACCAACGACCTGTCATCCGTGACCTAAGGCAATGTGGCTCGGCGGGGGCGTCCAACTACCGTGGTCGGCGGTGACGACCCAACAAGAAGCAACAGCAACCGAGCCACAAGCGGCGAACGACACCCTGTTCGGGCTGCCCAGACGGATACTTCTGATCGGTACAGCAGTAGCGCTGATGGCGGCCCTGGTGGCGGGCATCATCACCACCATTGTCACCAGCGACTCCGAGCCCGATCCCGCCAGCCCCACCCTCGATCTCACCCCTGCCGAAGGGGTCGTCGGTACGGCCACCCCCATCGAGTACGAGTCTTTCGACGGTGAGACGCTCGACACCGCGGCCTATCGGGGACGACCCACCGTGGTGAACTTCTTCGCCAACTGGTGCCCGCCCTGTGTGGCCGAGATGCCCGACTTCGAGGCCGTGTACCAGGAGGTGGGCGACCAGGTCGCCTTCCTCGGCCTCAGCAGCCTCGAATCGGCTGAGGACGCCCTCGGTCTGATCGAACGGACCGGCATCACCTACGACGTGGGTCGCGACGCCACCGGCGACGCCTTCGCCGAGGTCGGTGGGGTGCAGATGCCCACCACGGTGTTCATCGACGCCAACGGCACCATCGTTGAGGTCCACACCGGCGCGCTCACCGCCGACGCCCTTCGGGAGCGGATCGAGCGGATCTCATGACAGGCCCGTCGTGATCGAGGCCGAGCTCGCCTATGCGTTCACCCTCGGCATGGTCGCCGCGGTGAATCCATGCGGGTTCGCCATGTTGCCCGCCTACCTTTCCTACTTTCTCGGGCTCGAAGGCGCCGAAGCGGGAACCACCGGCAGCATGGGTCGAGCCCTCACCGTGGCCGGCACCCTCACCGCCGGCTTCATGCTCGTCTTCGGGATCATCGGCTTGCTGATGACCCACCTGGGTCTGTCGCTCTGGCAACACTTCGCCTGGTTCACCATGATCATCGGCGCCGCGCTGGTGGTGCTAGGCCTCGCCATGGCGATCAGAGGCTTCCAGCTCAACGTCCGGCTTCCCAAGGTCAAGACCGGCAAGATCGGCAGCGACCTCTGGTCGGTGTTCGTGTTCGGGATCTCCTACGCGGTGGCCTCGCTGTCGTGCACCCTCCCGGTCTTCCTCCCCCTGATGACCCGCTCGTTCCGGTCGGCCAACCTCATCTCAGGGATCTCGGCGTTCCTGATGTTCGCGGCCGGGATGGGGGTGCTGCTCGGCGGCATCACCTTGGCCATGGCCGGGGCCCGCACCGCCCTGGTCACCCGACTCAAGGCTGCCATGCCCACGATCAACCGGGTGGCTGGGGTCCTCATCGCCATCGCCGGCGTGTACCTCGCCTACTACGGCTGGTGGGAGCGCGCCGTACAGACCGGCGACCCCACCGACCGGCCGGCCGACGGGCCGGTGGACTTCGTGGCCGACCTCAGTGCCCGGGTAACCGACTGGATCAACAGCTTCGGCGCCACCCGCATCGCGCTGCTCATCGGCACCGTGGCGGCCATCGTCGCCCTGCTGGTAGCCGGCCTGCGCAAGCCCCAAGCCAAGGTTCCGGTCGCCGCCAAGGAATCCGCCACTACCCCGTAATACCCTCGGATGATGGACCTCCGGATCTTCACCGAACCCCAGCAGGGCGCCACCTACGATCAGCTCCTCGCCGTGGCCCAGGCCACCGAAGCGCACGGCTTCGACGCCTTCTTCCGTTCTGACCACTACCTGAAGATGGGGCCGATGAGCGGGCTCCCCGGACCCACCGACGCGTGGGTGACCCTGGCCGGGCTGGCCCGCGAGACCAGCCGCATCCGGTTGGGCACCCTGGTCACCTCGGCCACCTTCCGGCTGCCCGGACCGCTCGCCATCTCGGTGGCCCAGGTCGACCAGATGAGCGGCGGGCGAGTTGAGCTCGGGTTGGGGGCCGGATGGTACGAACAGGAGCACACGGCCTACGCCATCCCCTTCCCGCCCCTCGGTGAGCGTTTCGACCGTCTCGAAGAGCAGCTGGCCGCCATCACCGGCCTGTGGGAGACCCCCGAAGGCGAGACGTTCTCCATGGCCAGCCGGCACTACCCCTTGGTCGACTCACCGGCGCTGCCCAAACCGGTGCAGTCGCCCCGGCCTCCGATCATCGTCGGTGGTGGCGGCCCTCGACGCACCCCGGCGTTGGCCGCCCGCTACGCCCAGGAGTACAACCTGCCCTTCGCTCCGGTCGAGCGTTTCAGCGAACAGCGCGACCGGGTGACCCGTGCCTGTGAAGCCATCGACCGCGACCCAGCGACCATGGTGTGGTCCGCGGCCCTGGTGCTGTGCTGCGGCGCCGACGAAGCCGAGGTCGTGCGCCGGGCCGAGCGGATCGGGCGCGAACCCGCTGAGCTGCGGGCCAACGGGGCCGCGGGGACTCCCGACGAGGTGCTCGCCGTGCTGCGGCGTTTCGCCGACGCCGGCGCCCAACGGATCTACCTCCAGGTGCTCGATCTCGACGACCTCGACCACCTGGCCCTGGTGGCCGAGACCATCAAGGACCAGGTGGCCGACTGGTAGAGCGGCCGACTGGTAGCCGGTCGCTACAGGAAACCCTTGTCCTCGAGCCAGCCGCGGGC
>CAZEFG010000032.1:0-3330 GCA_964511355.1 uncultured Iamiaceae bacterium | reverse complement strand
GCCGACTGGTAGCCGGTCGCTACAGGAAACC
The DNA here is from genome assembly GCA_964511355.1 of uncultured Iamiaceae bacterium. Taxonomy (GTDB): domain Bacteria; phylum Actinomycetota; class Acidimicrobiia; order Acidimicrobiales; family SKKL01; genus SKKL01. Next base: position 3,299 of record CAZEFG010000032.1, on the reverse strand, counting down.
CTTGTCCTCGAGCCAGCCGCGGGCTACCGCGTCGGCGTCTTCGAGCTCGATGTCGACCAGGCGGTTGAGCTCAGTGAGGCTTTCGGTGTCGAGCGACGCCGAGATCGAGTTGACCAGGTCGACGAAGTCGTCGCCGTAGGCATCGACCAGTTCCTGGGTGAACACCGGGATGATGTTGTCGGCGTTGATCAGGCCCTTGTCGTCTTCGAGGACCACCAGATCGAGGTCGGAGATCACGCCGTCGGTGGAGAACAGAATGGCCACGTCGATCTCGCCTCCTTCGAGAGCGGGAACGATGATGGCCTGGCCGTCGAGCGACACGAAGTCGTCTTCGAGATCGACGCCGTAGACATCGCGCAGCCCGGGGATGCAGAACGGGTTGGTGGGACAGTCCGCCGGTCCGCCGAGGGTCAGGTCGTCGGTCAGGTTGCCGATCGAGGTCAGGTCCAGCTGCTCGGCGGTGTCGCGGGTGACGACGAAGGCATTGCTGTTCACCGCCGGGGATGCCTCGGCGGCGACGAGGTCGAGCTCGTCGAGGCGATCCCGCAGCAGTGGAGCGGTCTCGTCGATGTCAGGCGTAGCTTCGCCAGCCTGCTGGTTGAGGAACTCGAGGGCCGAAGCGGCGTACTCGGCGGTGAAGTTGATCTGCTCGCCCTCGAACGAAGAGAAGACGATGTCGCGATAGCCCCCGAGGGACTGGTACTGCACGGGATAGCCGGCATCGGCGAGGGCCTGACCGTATATCTGGGCGAGTATCTCGCTCTCGCCGAACTGCTGAGCGCCGATGACGATGGTCGGGCCATCGGGCGGCGCGTCGGCCCCGCCGTTGTCACCACCGTCGTCGTCACCGCAGGCGGCGACCACCAGGGCCAGCACGCCGAGCAACGCCAACAGGAGCTTGCGGATCGTGGGAGTTGGTTGCATGTTGGGATTCCCTTTCAGGGGGGTTGGGTTCAGTGTGGCTTCCGGCGAGCCCGCCAGGGCGTCAATGCTCGTTCGAGGCGCGAGAAGGTGAGCTCGGTGACGACGGCCAGCACGCCGACCAACAGGCCGCCGGTGAGCATCTTGGCGTCGTCGAACTGGGCGAGGCCTTCGGTGATGAACAGACCGAGTCCCTGGAAGGCGACCAGCGCACCGAGGGTGGCGGTGGCGATGATCTGAACCGCCGAGATGCGTAGCCCGGTGACGATCAGCGGCATGGCCAGGGGCAACTCGACGCCGGTGAGGACCTGGAGCGGATCGAGACCCATGCCGTTGGCGGCTTCGACCGCCCCGGGATCGGCGCCCCGCACGCCCGTGTAGGTGTTGGCGAAGATGGGCGGGATGCCGAGCAGCACCAGCGGCACCAGGGTGGGCCAGAAACCCAGACCCAACCCGAACTGGATCGACAGCGGCAGGGCCAGGGCCAGCACGCCGAAGCTGGGCACCGCTCGGCCCAGGTTCACCAGCGACACCGCCAACAGACCGCCCCTTCGGATGTGGCCCAGGTAGACCGCGGGAGGGATCGAGACGGCGGCGGCGATCGTCAGCGCCAGGATCGAGATGCGGACGTGGGCCCAGGTGCGGTTGGCGATGCCGTTGCGTCCCCACCAGTTGGACTCGGTGGTGAGGAAGCTCGACAGCTCGGCCAGCGTGTCGATCACGGCGCGGCCCTCATGGCTTGGAGGCCCGACGAGCCCATGGGGTCAGTAGCCGCTCGATGATCACCAGCATCAGGTCGATGACCAGCGCCATGGCGAGCGACAGGACCATGCCCAGCATCACCGGGGTCGAGAACCGGCGGCGCAGACCGTCGAGGATGAACACGCCATAGCCACCCTCGCCAATCAGGGCGGTGATGGTGACGAGTCCCACGACGGTGACGGTGGCCACCCGGACGCCGGTGATGATGGTGGGGGTGGCAAGGCGGAGGTCGATCGAGACGAACCGCCGCCACGGCGTGTAGCCCATGGCATCCGCGGCTTCTTTGACCGCGGTTGGCACCCCGTCGACCCCGGTCACGATGTTGCGGATGAGGATGAGCAACGTATAGCTGACCAGCGCGATCTGGGCGGTGGTGAATCCCAGGCCGGTGATGGGCACCAGAAAGGCGAACAGCGCCAGGCTCGGGATCGTGTAGAAGAACCCGGTGACCCAGGTGATGGGCGCGTAGGTGCCGCGCCACCGGAGGGCCACCACCGCCAGGGCCACCGAGATGATCAGGCCCACCGTCACCGCGAACACGGTGAGCCAAAGATGCGACAAGGTCGCCTCCCAGATCTGGTCATAGCGGCGGCTGATCCACTCCCACGACACGAGCTGATCGCGAAGATCGGCCTGGGCGAGGACGAGGTTCACTGGATGCCTTCGGCCAGATGGTCGACGGTGACCATGCCCTGGTAGCGCCCGTCGGTGTCGACCACAACCGCCACCCGGGTGCGGGAGTTCACGATCTGGTCAAGCACCGTGCGCAACGAAGTAGTCGCGTCGACGGTGATCCGGAACGGCTCGATGGGGGCGTCACCGACCCAGGACACGCCTTCGAGGTCCGCTCCCCAAGCCCAGCCAAGAAGCCGGTCGCCGTCGGTGATCGCGATCCACGAGGTGGCGTGGCGGTCCATGACCGCGGCGGCCGCGGCGGCGTTTGCGTCCGCCCCGATGACGTTGCCTTCGGCGGGGTCGAGGTCGAGATCGGCGACGGTCATCAGCGCCAGGCGCTTGAGCCCCCGTTCGGCGCCAAGGAATGACTCGACGAACTCCGAGGCGGGCGCGCCGAGAACCTCCGCGGGCGGACCCTGTTGGGCAACCACTCCCCCCATGGCGAAGATCACCACCTGGTCGCCGAGCTTGATGGCCTCGTCTATGTCGTGGGTGACCAGCACGATCGTCTTCTGGAGGCGGCGTTGAAGATCGACCAGTTCGTCCTGGAGGCGAGCGCGCACGATCGGGTCGACGGCGCTGTAGGGCTCGTCCATGAGAAGAATCGGAGGGTCGGCGGCCAGGGCCCGGGCCACACCGACCCGTTGCTGTTGTCCGCCGGAGAGCTGGGCCGGATAGCGACCCAACATCTCGGGCTCGAGGCCCACCACCTCGACCAGCTCCTGCACCCGGGCCGCGATCCGGCCCTTGTCCCACTTGAGCAGACGAGGCACGGTGGCGATGTTGTGGGCGATGGTGCGGTGAGGAAAGAGCCCGACCTGTTGGATCACGTAGCCGATCTGGCGGCGGAGCTGAGGGGTCTTGATGGTGGATATGTCGCGGCCTAGCACCTCGATGGTGCCCGAGGTGGGCTCGATCAGCCGGTTGATCATCTTGAGCGT
>CAZEFG010000031.1:0-13781 GCA_964511355.1 uncultured Iamiaceae bacterium | reverse complement strand
AGGATCTCGTGCCAGAGGTCTTCGACCTCTTGCACCTTGGTGAAGAAGCGGTGACCACCGATGTCGAAGCGCCAGCCGTCGCGCTCGACCGTACGGCTGATGCCACCCACCTGGTCGGTTCCTTCGAGAACCGTGACCGGAATGCCGCGCTTTCCGAGCTGGTATGCAGCGGTGAGCCCGGCTGGTCCGGCGCCGATCACGACGACAGAGGGTGCTTCAGCGGGCAGCGTGGTATCGGTCATTCACTTCTCTCTCGACGGTGTCTCTCGACGGTGTCTCTCGCGGTGTCTCTCGACGGTGTCTCTCGACGATGTGCAACGGCGCAGGCTACAGGCCGACACCACGGATGTCCCGCCCAGGGCGGCCGCCACGCCAGATACGGCTCAAAAGGGGATGAAGGGGTATCGAAAGTATCGCCGCCAGCGCTACCGGATGGGCGCGTTCGAGTTCGGTGACCCACTCGATGCCGGGCTGAATTCCGTACCGCACCTGCCACACCACGACGTAGAGGGCCGCCAAGCCAAGGAGCGCGGCGGGTAGCAGGGCAATCGCCAACCGCGCCCGGCGGACCCTGGTGCCGACCATGGCGACCGCGGCCAATGGCAGTGCGATCAGTGGTTGTCCGCACAAGGTGGCCGCCAACGCAACCAATACTCCAGCCCCGATGGTGCTTCTCCATCCGGGTTGGAGGCCCTCGTAGTGGGTCAGCGACACGTCGATCCGACGGAGCGGAGCGGCCAGCGCAGCAGGGCCACCCCGGCCGCGACCCAGGGCCACCAACGCCATACAACCGAGCACGCTCACCGCCGACAGCGCCAGGGCAAAGTTGACCCTGCGTTGGGGCACGAAGCGGAGGTCGATGCTGAAATCGCTGCTCGGGGGATCGATCAACCAACCGTTGGCGTAGCCGTCGACCAGGTGAGACCTATCGAGGTCGGTGCCGGCGATGGCTGCCCGCCAGCCGTCGCTGTTGCTCTGGCCGAAAACGAACCAGAACGGCTCCCCTGGGGTGGCGCCTGAGACCGACAGCGAGGCGCGATCCGGTCCGCTGTCGAGCACCTCGACGGTGGCACCGAGGGTTCCCGGCTGAACTAGTCCGCCGTCGGGGTCGCTGATCAGGACGAGCTCGTCGACGTCGATGGCGGTGTCTATCCCCGGCGCCAGAATTATTTCGGTGCTGCCGGGTTCGATGGTGATCTCGTCCGCACAGAGCTCGAAGGCGAGTGGTTCGCCGGCCAGCGCTTGCGCGGTGTTGCCGGTGATCCTCACCGCTACCGGCCGGGTTCCCACCCTCAGGATGTCATCGCGGCATCCCGTGTCGAAGGTGTCGGGTGGAGGTCCGATCAGGATCCCGGGAATGCCAAGCTCGGCCACCGCCACGGGATGGGCCAGGGGCTTCCCTGCGGTCCAGTCGATCGAGGTCACCTCGCGGGCCTCGATGACCTCGACGGTCAAGGTTCTGCCCAGGACCGGGTCGAAGCGAACCGGGACGACGGTGGTGGCGCCAACATCGGGCTGGTCTTCGATCGGCCCTAGGTCGGCCTCGGTCACAACCTGATCGTCGACCGACACCCTCAGACGGGTGGGCACAGAATGGCGTCCGTCGGCCACGACCTCGAAGTTGAATCCTTCGAAGGTGTGGGGCTCCTCGGTACTGACGGTGAGGGAATGGTTGATGGGTTGGCCCCACGGGGTCGTCCATGCGGTGGTCGGGTCGCCGTCGAGCGCGGCGGTGGCACGCTCGGTGCGGCTGCCGTCCATGCGGGCGGTGGCCGATATCGAGATCCCGTCGGCTTGCTGGCCCAACAAGGTGTCGATGAGACCGTTGTCGGCCCGGGCCGACAGACGCACGATCGCCTGGGCGTCGAAGGCCCGTCGCACAGGGAGTTCGACCAGCCGACGGATGGCTCGTTCTTCGTCGTCGCGGGTGCGGTCGGTTGGGTCCTGTCGGATACGGGTCAAGACCAGGGCGATCGAGGTGTCGTCGAGTCGGTCGCCCACGAGATCCAAGGTGTCGCCGGGGACAGAGATCACCTCGTCGATGATGGGCGTTTCGGGGCCGAAGTCGATCTCGACGATCCCGAGGGGTCCGAAGTCACGGAAGCGGGGAGGATCTCCGGCGGAGTCAGCGACAATGGTGGCCTCTACCTCAGTGAAGGTGTGCTCGGGGATCTCGAAGCTTTGGCCCGGTTCGTCTCTCGATGTGGCGTCGAGGTCGAGGTCGAGGGTTTGGTCGCCGTCGAAGGTGAGTCGGAGCCGGATGATGGCGCGGTTGGAATCGTCCGGGTGCATCTGCTGGATCCGCACCGTGTCGGTGGTGATCGGATCATCGAAGCGAAGCCGAAGCGTCTCGCCTCGGGCGTCGGAGAAGACCCCCACGCTCCATGCGCTGCGCCGGTCGCCGTCGATCGCCCGGGCGGCACGCTCCTCGCCGGCATAGGTGATGGGGTTGCCATAGGAGGTGGAATCGGCGGTGACCCCACCCCGCTGGATGGCGACGGTCTCGGTGTTGATCTCCGCATCCGGAAAGCGGGGGAGCCGGTTGTCGCCCAGGTCGGTGCGCATCGCATCTTCGTCGGCGCGCTCGGTGTGGCCCCGGTTGTGGCGGAGGCTGCCCCAGCGCTCCCCGCGCTTGCGGTTCGTGTCGGTGACGATGATCCGAGCGCCGCGGTCGAGCTCGGTCGAAAGCTCCTCGGGGGTGAGCGACCCGGCATAACGGATCAACTCGGTGCCGTCGAGCAGACCTGCCGAAGCGGCGTCGACCAGACCCGCACCATCGCCGGCCACCACGACCGAGCCGTCGATGGGCTTGAGCGCGTAGATCGAGGGAGCATCCTCGACCGGGATGACCGCCACCGCGGGCGGATCGACGAGCTGTTCCTCGCGCAGTAGCCACAGCTCGTCGAGATGTTGGAGGATGGGACCGGCTTCGTTTGGTGTGCGGGGGCCATACGGCACCGCCGTGCCCAGACCGGGTGTCCGGTCGAGCAGATCCCAAACGATGCGTGGGCGGGCGGTGTTGTGTCGTTCGAATTCCAGGTCGCTGCGGACCAGGATGTCGCCGGCGCGCATGAGGCGGGCAATCGGGGCCAGCGAAGTCGGCTCAAGGGTGTTCTCCTGAAGCCTGAGATCGAGGGCATTGAGCAGGTCTGTCCCCATCGGGGCGCCGTGGGGCACCAACTCGCGTGCCACGATGGGCCGGTCCATCAGACCGGGGCTGACGGGGTCGACGGTCATGCCCCATCGGTAGCTGGCGAAGTCGCTACCGGGAAGCACGAGGACACGGGTGTGGTCCTGGTCGGCGTCGAGGGCCGCAGTGGCCTGAACCCAGTACTCGGGGATCTCCTGGCGGCTGAGATTGTCGGTGACGAGCTGGCGTTGCCACAGAGGGGCCAAGCCCAGTACCGCGATGACGATGGCTCCGGCCGCCATCACCTGTCCGAACCGCCGCCAACGCAGCCAAACCGCTCCGACTCCGGCACCGAGCAGAACCGCGGTGGCCAACGACACCACCGGGACGACCCGCGGCAAGCTCCTGAAGGCCAAGCCACGGGGGGTGGTGACGAACCACTGAACGGCTCGACCGAAGGTACTCGGATCGGTCCAGCGGTGAGCCCCGATGCCCACGATCGACCCCACCACGAGCAACAACGCGAAGAAGGTCTGATGCTTCCAACGGGCGATCGCCAAACAGGCCAAAGCGACTAGGGGAGTGAGGAACGAGATGACGATGAGCCACGGCCGTTGGGTGTACTGGTAGCTGGCCTCGATCCAGAGCTGGAGCTTGTCGCCCCCGTAGAAGAACCAGTATCCGAGCCCTCGGAGGATCTCGAACGCGGTGGAGGTGCGCGCGACCACCTCGGCGGTCTCGGTGTAGCGCACGATGTCGACCCCGTGGGAGGCCTGCACGAGCAGGCCGGCCAGCCACCATGCGTTGGTGAGCACCCCCAACAGGCCGATACGGCCCACCGTCTTGGCCGCCTCCCGCCATGGCTCTTCGCCGACGGCCACGACGTAGAGCACCCAGAGCAGAGGCGCCAACCCGGCAAGGACCAGAGCGGTGAGGTTGATCGACCCGATGGTGGCAACCAACAACGCGAACAGGGCCGGGTGGCGCCAACTTCGGGAACGCACGGCGAGCACCGTCAGCGCCAGCATCCACGGCAGCCCGGTGAAGGGCAGAAGTACGCCGGACAACCGAGTTATGTGGGTCAGGACATAGGGGGTCATGGCGTAGGCCACCGCCGCCGGCCAGATCGCCACCGCCGGCCACTCGAACCGCCGCAACAGGTAGACCACTCCGGTGCCCGCAGCGAAGAGCAAGGTTCCCCACCACAGACGCTGAGCCACCCAGTCCGGGACCCCGATCCGATCGAAGAACCAGAACCAAGGCCCCATCGGCCATAGGTAGCCGATCGTCTGGTGCGACACCGTGCCGAGACCGATCTGGGGATCCCACATCGACCAGGCACGACTGAGCAGCCGGGCGGGATCGATGTAGAGATACGACTTGGTGTCGGCGCTGATCCAGCCTGGTCGGGTGGCCAGAAGAGGTAGGTAGCACACCGCCGCGAACGCGGCATACGGGAGGGCCCGGCGCAACGCGGGGCGGCTGTTTTCGGTCACCGGGGAATCAGAACCTGCGCGGGTAGGAGGCGAGCAGGGGAGTACGGTACCTGCTGGTGTGGTCAGGGTGGAGGTTGGTGCGAACCGGACAGGTCGCGTTCCTGGCCATGGTGGCCTACGTTCCGCTGCTGTTGTCGTCACCGGGGAGGGTCAGCGCCGACAGCAAGCAGGCGCTGATGGTCGAGCCCGGGCAGTTTCTCGCCCGGGCGGCCAACATGTGGGACCCGTCCTTCGGCGCCGGAACCGTTCCCCACCAACACATCGGCTACTTGTGGCCCATGGGGCCGTGGTTCTGGTTCTTCGACCTGGTGGGGATTCCGACCTGGGTCGCGCAGCGGCTCTGGGTCGGCACGCTGATCTTTGCTGCCGCGTTGGGAATGCGATGGTTGGCCCGCAGCATCGGTGCTACCTCCGCCACCGCCACCGCCGTGGCCCTGGTGTACGCCCTCACCCCTTATCAACTGGCGTTCACCGCGCGTGCCTCAGTGTTGTTGCTGCCCTGGGTGGGCCTGCCCTGGCTGGTCGAGCTGACCCGAAGGGCAGTGCGTCACAGCGGCTGGCGACACCCGATGCTGTTCGGGCTGGTCGTTGCCACCGTGGCGGGGGTCAACGCCACCTCTTTGGTTCTGGTCGGCCTGGGGCCCCTCGGGGTGGTGGTGCACGCCTTGGCCTCGGGTGTCGGTGCCCGCCGGGTCCTGGGCGCCGCCGCTCGCATCGCCGTCGTTTCGCTAGGGGTGTCGGCGTGGTGGCTGATGGGCTTGCGCATCCAGGGCTCACACGGTCTTTCGGTGCTGCATCTCACCGAGAACCTCACCGATGTCGCCCGTTGGTCGTTGCCGGGCGACGTTCTGCGGGGACTGGGGAACTGGTTCTTTGCCGGGCGCGACCGTTTGGGGTACTCGGTGGACCAGGCCGAGCTCTATCTCGACAACCGTTTGATGGTCGCCCTGACCCTGGCCCTACCCGTGATCGCGTTGGTGGTTGCCGTCCTGGCGCGGGGCCGGGTGCGGTTGTTCGCCATCGCCTGCGTGCTCCTGGCCCTGGTCGTCGGGGTCGGTGCCTGGCCCACTCATCAACCCACCTGGTTTGGCCGAGGGTTCGCTTGGTTCGTCGAGGAGACGTCCGCGGGGTTGGCGCTGCGCAACTCACACCGAGTGGTTCCGGTGTTGGTGATGGGGGTGGCCCTGCTGTTGGCGGTGGGCGTCGAACAGTTGTTGCGTCCCCGGCTCCGTCTGGTCGGGGCGTTCGTGGTGGGGGCCATCGCTATCGGGACCATGGCCCCAGTGATGATCAATGGCTTCCTGTCCGAACACCTCGACCGGCCGGAGGAGATCCCGGCCGTCTGGCGGGAGGCCGCGGCAGTTCTCAACACCAGGGCTGAGGATGGCACCGGCAACCCATCGAGGGTGTTGGAGGTGCCCGGTGCGCCCTTTGCCGCCCATCGCTGGGGAAACACCGTCGAGCCGATCCTGCCGTCGATGCTCGACCGGCCCCACGTGGCCCGCGAGGTGCTGCCCTATGGGTCGGAGGCCACCGCCAACCTCCTCGACGCGTTCGATCGGCGCATGCAGGAAGGGATCTTCGAACCGTCGACGCTGGCGCCCCTGGCTCGCCTGTTCGCCGCCGGCGACGTGGTCGTGCGCTCCGATCTGGCCTTCGAGCGCTTCCGCACCCCCGAGCCTTCGGCCTTGTGGCAGGTGCTATCGCTTTCGACCCCGGGCGTGGAGGGGGTCGACGCGATCGGTGCCCCGACGGTGAACGAGCCCGATCCGAGGCTGGCGCCGATCGACGAACGCCACCTCCACTTCGAGTCCTTGGTCGGAACCACGACGCCCCGCGTCGGGGCTCCGGTCCCTCCGGTCGGGATCCTGACGATCGACCAAGCCCCTTCGGTCCTGCAAGCCGTGACCACCGGCCAGGCGGTGGTCCTGGCGGGCGACGGTGACGGCATCGTCGACGCGGCCGCGGCGGGACTCATCGACGGGCAGGTCCCGGTGCTCTACATCGATGCCCTCGACGACGCCGCCCTGGACCGAATGGTCGATGATGGGGCCAGCCTCATCCTCACCGACTCCAACCGACGTCGTATCCAGACGTGGTTCTACGCGCTTCGCGACACCCGCGGTCCCACCGAAAGGCCGGGCGAAACTCTGGGCGAGCCCAGCGGCTACGACCACCGGATCGAAGCGGTGGCCGGCCTCGACGATGCGTCACGGTCGGTCATCGACCAGGGCGGCGCCGAGGTGACGGCCACTGCATCGGCGGGCGCTGCTCGACCCGAAGACCGCGCCGCCGCCGCCATCGACGGCGACCTGGCCACCTCCTGGCGGGTCGGGGGCGCTGATCCCCGCGGGCACCGCCTGATGATCCAGCTCGAAGCGCCGCTCGACCTCGATCGCATCACCATCACCCAGCCCATCGACGGGCCCCGCGACCGGGTTCTGGAGACGGTGGCCATGCACACCGACGGTCACCCCTCGGTGGAGGTGACGCTCGGACCGGAGTCGCTGACGCCGGAAGGTCAGGTGGTCAGATTCTCGTCGCGGACGGTGAATCGCCTGGAGATCGAGATCACAGGTGTCTCGATGCCTTCCTTCGATCCCGCGTTGGCCAATGCTGTCGGCATCGCCGAGTTGGGGATCGCCGATCTGGTGGTCGTCGAGCGTTTGGTCATGCCTCCGTCGATGTTGGCCCGTCTCGGCGACCGGTCCCTCGACCTGGGCCTGGACCTGGTCATGACTCGTTTGCGCTACGACCCCTACGACCGGGGGCGGGTCGACCCGGAGCGACGCCTGCACCGGTCCGTGCTCATCCCCGGCCAGAGGGCTTTCCGGCTTTCGGGGCTGGCGCGGATCAACCCCACCGCCCCCGACGACCAGCTCGATCTCCTGCTCGGCACGGTTGCTGAGTCTTCCGTCAGCGCGTCGAGTCGACTGGAGGGTGACCTGTCAGCGCGCGCCCGGTCGGCGGTCGATGGCCGCTCCGACACGGCATGGACAGCAGCCTTCGGTGAACAGGTCGGCCAGTGGATCGAGATCGACCAGCCCGCGGTCGTGACCAGCCTCGAGGTCGGGGTGGTGGTCGATGAGTTGCATTCGACCCCGACGGTGTTGCGGGTCGAGGTCGACGGACGGGTGGTCATGCACCATCACCTCGACCTGGCCGACGCTGGGCCTCCGGGGACGGTACAGATCGAACGGATCGAGCTACCGAGCTCGGAGGAAGGCGCGGTCCGGCTGGTGGTGGAGGAAGTCCGGCGACGGTCGGCTCCGCCGGGCGAACCCGCGGTGATGGCGACCCTGCCGGTGGCCATCAACGAGATCATCGTCAACGGTCAGGGCAACCCCGAGCAGCTCGGCGCCGGCTACATCGACAGCGGCTGTCGTCGTGACATCCTGACCATCAACGGCGAAGACACCCTGGTGCGTATCCACGGTGCTGTCGATGACGCCCGCACCGGCTTGTCGGTCGAAGCCTGCGTTGGCGCGCCCCACGCCGTGGTCGCGACTCCCGCTGGCGACCTGCCCGAGGCCCCTGGCCTGGGTCTTGGTGGGGGCGTCGTGGTCTCCTCGGCCGCAGGTCACCTCACCGGCATCGACATCGACCGCCTGGTGCTCAGCTCCGGTCCCGACGGCGAGGCCCGTGAGCCTGCGGTCAGAGGTCGGGTCGATCGCGGCGCGGCCCGGATCGTCGAGGTCGACGCCGGGGCCACTCGTTGGCAAGCGTCGGTGGCCACCGACGGCGAGCCCTTCTGGCTGGTCTTGGGCCAGAGCGTCAACCGTGGCTGGGAGCTGCGGGTCGACGATGCGGAGGTCGGCGCCCAGACCCTGATCAACGGCTACGCCAACGGCTGGGAGATCTTCCCGGCGTCAGCTGGTGAATTGAGCCTCGACCTCGAATGGGCTCCCCAGCGGCAGGTTTTCTCGGCCATGGCCGCCTCGGTGTTCGCCTTGGCGCTCGCCGTCGGGTTCGTCATCGGAGGAAGACAGCTCCCGGTACCGGCTGCCACCGCGGTCGCTGAGCCTGTGCCGACGAACGGCCGTCCAACCACAATGTCTACGGTGTTGGTCAGCGCGGCCGTTGTCGGGGTGCTGCTGGCGCTGATCAGCCCGCCATGGATGGGCGTGGTGGCGGCCGGAGTCGTCGTGGCCCGGGCCACGATGCCCCTGACAATGTGGGCCTGGGCGGGGGCGGTGCCGGCGATCGTCGCTGCTTGCCTGGTGCTTGAGCGACCCAACCTCGCCTGGTTGGCGGTTGGGGTTGCCGTGGCGGCGGTCGTGGGCGCTGAGGCGGCCGACGGATGGACCGGACTCAGGCGGTGCTCCCCACAGGGCGAAACTCCAGTTCGAGCTCGGGGGTTTCGAGCACCTCATCCCAACGGTCCGGGAAGCGGAGGTCCTCGGGACCCCGACCCCGAAACCTGACCGACGGGGTCAGCAGCTCGACGCCGTCGGTGGTGCGGGCGTGGAGACGGTGGCCGACATAGGGAGTCAGGCGGGTACGGCGGGTCGCGGTGCCGAAGCTGGTGCCGACGCTCACGGTTAGCTCCCCTCGGTCGAGAATCACGGCGTCGGGACGGTCCCTCAGCGCAGCAGGTGAGTCGGCGGTGACCAAGGTCCACGATGCCCGGATCGGCTGCCCAGCCACGCTGTCGGCCGTCAGCTGGCGCCAGTGGAGCTCACCAGCCACGTCGAGGTGAACCCAGACCGCTTCCTCGTCGGCCGGCGGGGTCACCACCATGGTCACCTCGATGGCCTCGCCCTTGACCCTCTCGATCGGGTCGAGCACGATCTCGGCCCGCTCCGGGTCCTCCGACGGCAAGAGATCCTCGACGGTGAGGGTGGCGCGCTGAAGCAGATGCTGGCGATCGGGATGCTCGTCGAGGAGGCGGAACAGCGACGGCCACGTGTTGGTGGCATAGATGATGTGACCGTCGTTTTGGGGAGCGTTGGCCGAGTACGGGTTGAGGAACAGCAGGTAGGCGGTGGCGGCCACGACGACCACGGCCGGCTGGTCGAGCTCGGCGACCGAGCTCCGCCACGCCATCTGCCCCCTGCTCATCTCCCGATTGAGCCCCAGACGCCCAGTGGTGAGCGGCACGGTGATCAAACTGAGGATTACCACCAGGCACAGCCCGAGCCGGGGCCGGTGACGGAAAGCCCCGACCACGGCGACGGCGATGAGTATCGCCAGGGGAGCAAAGAGCGGCACGTAGTAGATCGGACCGCTGAGACGCACAGTCAGCGCCGAGATGTAGTTGCCCCAGAACGGCAGGTACCCGAGTGGGAAGATCACCACCAACCCGATCAGAAACCAGGTGCTGCGCTCCCGGCGCTTACGCCAGGCGGCCACGGCAGCCACGATCACGCCGAGGTAGGCACCCATCAGGAACCACGGGAGGAAGAAGGCATGCTTCGCGCTGCTCACGACTGCTCGGCGCGGACCGTAGGCCTCGGATTCAAAGCTCGGCATGAGGCGACGGAACCCGAAGCCGAACGAATCGAGGGGATCCTTCATCGAGATCGGGAACGACAGCGCCGAGCCGGTGAGCGCTCGGTTGTGCAGGAGCTGAATGGCGACAAAGGGGCCCATCGCCACCAGGAAGGCAACAACCAGGCGGAGATGGCGTTTCCATGATCCCCATTCGACGACGGCCACATACAGGCCGGCGACGCCGCCCCACAGCACGGCGTCGAAGGTGCGGGTGCAGATGATCCACCCGAAGAAGACGCCGGCGCCGATCGCTCTCGCCGGCGATCCCAACCTCACGGCGGACAGGAACAGCCACGAGAACCAGAGTCCGAGGCCGAGGGTGAACAGGTACGTGAGGTAGACCCCGCTCTGCACCGCGAAGATCGGTGACGCGAGAAACACCAGGCCCGCCACGTTGGCCACCAGCCGGTCGCGTCTCAGCTCCAAGGCCAGCAGGCACACTCCGCTGGTGGCGAGCGCAGCAGCCACCGACAGAGCGGCGCCGGGCCAGCCGACGAGCGAACCGGCCAACATCACCACCGGCCATCCGAGCGGGTACTGGGTGAAGAAGGCGCCCTCGCGCCAGGCACTGAGCCAGGGATGGAGCAGCTCGGGAAAGCCCCCGTCGGGAGCGGTGAGCTGGCCATGGCGCAACAACTCGACCTGCCAGAGATACACCGGCTCGTCGCGGTTCCACGAGAAGGCGGGGTAGATGAAAGCGTCGATGACGGCCGCCACCACGGCCGCCACCAGCACGATCACCACGGTGGCGCGCGGCGACGACAGGCCGCGAAGCAACCGGCTCTGGGGTGGCGAAGTCGGCGATGGTGCGGCCACGGTCGAGGTCAAGCCGGAGAAGCTAGCGCGTCGGCCATGGGGTGCCCGATCCGGGGCCATGGTTGTGCCATCCTGGGCAGCGATGCGCCCCACTGTGCTGAATGCCCCAACGGATCTGATTTCGCTGGCGTGTCCGCGCTGCGGCCACGACACCGAAGCCCGGTTCTATGGGCCGTGCCCAGCTTGTTGCGACCAGCTTCGGGCGACCATGGGTGGTACCGGTCGCGATGTCGAGGTAGCGGCCTACGAGCCGAAGATGAACGTGACCCCCAACGCAGTGGCACTCAAGGAGTAACGCGTGACGCCCGGCCGTTCAGCCGCGGGCGAGTTCTTCGACCACCACCGAGTCCATGGTGTCGCCCACAGCGATCGCCAAGGCGACGTCCATGCCGTCGGTGACCTTGCCGAAGTAGTTGTAGTTCTTGTCGAGGCGACCCTTGAGGTTCTCGACGCAGATGAAGAACTGCGATCCGTTGGTGTTGGGGCCGGCGTTGGCCATGGCGACCGCTCCGAGGTGGTAGTCGCCCTTGACCGGCTCGTCGGCGAACTTGTAGCCGGGGCCGCCCCGACCGGAACCCTCAGGGCACCCACCCTGGATGACGAAGCCGGGCACGACCCGGTGGAAGGTGAGCCCGTCGTAGTACCCATCGCGCGCCAGCGAAACGAAGTTGTTGACCGTGCTCGGTGCGAGCTCCGGATCGAGCTCGAGCACCATCGTGCCCTTCGGGGTGGAGATGGTCACCCGGTAGAGGGCGTCGAGGTTGATGTTCATGGCGGGGGGCTTGGTCATCCCGCCATGCTCGCGCACCGCGACCGCTACGTCACACCGGGGACTAGCGCTCCGCGCCGTCGGCCAGCACTGATTCAGTGCGTTGGCGGTTGGTGGCCAAACCTTCGGGGATGAGGCGGGACAGCCCCTTCCAGGCCAGGACGCCAAGGATGTCGACGAGGCGCTCGAACTCGATCTCCACCTCTCCGGCCTCGTGCTCGGCCACCGCCGCTTGGAGCAAACCGCCGACCGCCGCGGCGATCAAGCGTGCTTCGGGCGTGTCGCCCCATCGGTGGGCCACCGTGGTGAGCCGCTGCCGTCGGACCTCCTGCACGGCAGGGTGCTGGCTGGCCGACGACGAACTGATGAGCGCCCACGGGCCGGGATGTTCGACCGAGAAGCGGAGATAGCGGCGAACCCACTCGCGGGCCTGTTGTGCAGGACGGAGCGACGGGTCAAAAGCCGGGGCTATCGCCTCGTCGAGCTGTTCGTAGCAGCGGAGGCACACCGCCCCCACCAGGCCACCTCGGTCACCGAAGTAGTTGTAGACCAGAGCGCGCGAGACCCCAGCCGCCTCGGCGATCTCTTCGAAGGTGACATCGGAGGGCTCGCGCCCCGCGAAGACGTCGACTGCCGCTTCGACGATCTGTGCCCGCCTCAACTCAGGTGACAGTCGGGTACGTGGACCCGATTTATCCGGCATCGGCCTCCCTTCGTGCGCGCGGCCGCCCGCGGTCGTGGCGGTGGGTGGCTAGAGGGCCGGTGCTTCTTCGGCTACCGGCACCAGAGGAAAGTGGCAGGCCACCCAATGGTCGCCAGAAACCTGGCGCATCATGGGTTCGACCTGGGCGCAGCGCTCTTCGGCGCGGGGGCAACGGGTACGGAACCGACAGCCCGAGGGGGGTGCGATCGGCGACGGCAGCTCGCCCTTGATGGTGGTGCGGCTCTCGGGTGGTACCGACGGGTCGGGAACCGGGATCGAGGCCAGCAGGGCTGCGGTATAGGGGTGGGCCGGAGCTTCGTAGAGCGCGTCCGGTTGGGCGACCTCACACATCTTGCCCAGATACATGACCGCAACACGGTCGCTGACGTTCTTCACCACCGCCAAGTCGTGGGCGATGAAGACCAGGGTCAGGTTGTACTCGGCCTTCATGTCCTCGAGGAGGTTGAGGATCTGAGCCTGGACCGACACATCGAGGGCCGAAACCGGCTCGTCGCAGATGATGACCTTGGGGTCGAGAACGAGGGCCCGGGCGATCGAGATGCGTTGGCACTGACCGCCGGAGAACTCGTGGGCCCGCTTGTGCTTGGCCACTGCAGGGTCAAGCCCCACCGATGCCAGCACGTGATCGACTACCGCGGCCTGCTCGGCCTTGGTGCCGCGACCCCAGATGTCGAGCGGCTCACCGACAACGTCACCCACCTTGCGGCGCGGGTTCAGCGACGAGATCGGGTCCTGGAAGATCATCTGAATCTCAGGCCGCAGTTTCCGGACCGCTTCATCGTTGAGTTCGGTCGTCTCCTCGCCGCGGAATTTGATCGAGCCACTCGTCGGCCGAGGCAGCTGCATCAAGGCGCGTCCGGTAGTGGACTTGCCGCACCCCGACTCGCCCACCAAACCGAGGGTCTCACCATCGAGGATGTCGAAGCTGATCCCCGACACCGCGTGGACCTTGAGGCCCTTGCGGAGCGGAAACTCGACGGTGAGGTTTTCGACGCTGATCAGCGGGTTGAGTTCGGGCCGCAGGTGAGCGGTTCCGCTACCAGCCATGTCATGCCTCCGTCGGGATCGTGTTGGTGTCGAGGGTGACCAGCGCCTGAGGCAACTGGGCGGCAACGTTGCGCTCGAAGGCGGCCCTGTTCTCGGGCGTGCCGACGGGGTACCAACAGGCGTACTCGTGGCCGGGAGCGTCGCCGGGGGTCAACGGTGGCTCCTCCTCGTGACACTTCGGTTGGGCGTAGGGACACCGAGGGCTGAAGTTGCAGCCCTTCGGTGGGTTGATGAGGTCGGGCGGACGGCCGCCGATGACCTTGAGCCGGGTGTGGCTGGGGCTTTCGATGCGGGGGATCGAGCGCA
>CAZEFG010000030.1:0-13871 GCA_964511355.1 uncultured Iamiaceae bacterium | reverse complement strand
ACAACGTGGCCGACTACGTCAAGGGAGTGAAGGCCGGCGAGCGCCGACTCCAGGGCTTCGGGCACCGGGTCTACAAGAGCTATGACCCCCGGGCCAAGATCATCAAGGCCACCGCCGACGAGGTGTTCAAGGTCACCGGCAAGAACCCGCTGCTCGACATCGCGCTCAAGCTCGAAGAGGTCGCACTCTCCGACGAGTACTTCATCAGCCGCCGCCTCTATCCAAACGTCGACTTCTACTCGGGGCTCATCTACCAGTCGATGGGTTTCCCGCTCGAGATGTTCACCGTGCTGTTCGCCATCCCCCGCACCTCCGGGTGGTTGGCCCATTGGCAGGAAGCTCTCGAGCAGGGTGCCCGCATCGTGCGCCCTCGCCAGCTCTACTCCGGCGTCGAGCGCCGTGAGTACGTGCCGGTCGAGCAACGCGAAGGCTGATCTCCGCGCCGCCACGGCTCGGGTGGGTCTAACTCAACAGGTCACCACGGTTTGCAGGCGTCGCGCCTGATCACTGAACCACGACACCACCTCGTCGGTGGACAGGCCTCCCCCACCGGCGTCCTGAGCGACGAGCGACATCGCCACCTCACACACCCGGCCCGTCGCCAGATGCTGTGAGTCGCTGGCGACGACGCGGCCCTGGAGGATCCCGGGGATCTGTCGTGTTTCGCCCGCCCCCGAATCGAACTGTCCAAGAGTGCGGTGTTCCGATTCGAGGAAGGCCTCCGCCTGGTCAGGACTTTCGAACCGGTCGAGCCGCACCAGCACCACGTGATCGCCGTCGGCCCACGCTGCGGCATAGCTCACCTGGTGGCCTACGTCGCCGAGAAACCTCTCGACGTCGGCGGATGCGACATACCCGGCGGCCACCGAGGCCGAGTTGAGCAGGCCGGTTCCCTGCTGGGCGGTAACGCGTTGATAGGGCGACGGCGCAGCCGACAACAAGAGGTTCGAAAGGGGCAACGGACACCGTGCGAAGAACTCCGCGTGAGGAGTTGTCGCAAACCTCGATGCCACGATGTGTTCCGCCCAGGCGTCGAGCGAGGTCGCTGGACAACCGGCTTCGGTTGCGTCGGCCACCGCAACCGTCGCTGCTGCCAGGCAGTCATCGCGGAGGGCCTCGGGCACGCTGCGCCGGCACACCGCTTCGAGGCGCTCCTCCGCCGCCGCCTCGTCGATCAGCGTGCCCTCGACCGGCGCGGTGCTCGGAGTCTCGGTAGGCACCGCGGCCGAGCCGCCATTGTCGTCGCTACAACCGACGAGGCCCGCCGCCAGAACCACTCCGATCATGATCACCCAACGCCGCATGACCGCCGACGCTACCGCTCCGCGCCGGTTGTACCGACTCAGACCGGGTTGTCGCCCGCCTGACTGATCGCCGGTGGAACCAACCCATCAGGAAAGAACACCACGTTGTTGATGTAGTCGGGGCCAACGACATCGTCGAGGTGGTCGAGCTGGTGGCGCTGCACGTCGAACGACGCCAGCGGCTGCCAAGCCCCCCGGTGCAGGAAGAAGCCCTCATAACCCTCGGTCAGGACCCGTTCGAACAGATCGCCCAAGGGCTCCTCGAGATGACGCTGCTCGGCTTCGAGCAACAGAACCGGACGATCCCGCCGGATGATTCCCACCGCCCCGTCGATTACGGCGCGTTCGTGGCCTTCGACATCGATCTTGATGAACCCGACATCGACCAGGTCCAGATCATCGAGCCGGATGACCTCGACGTCGTGGACCACCGCCGCCGTGGCGAGGTCGCCGTTGAGCGACGCCAAGGCGTTAGCTCCGTGGCGTTGCTCGGGCAACGACAACTTGGCCCTTCCGGGTTCGGACGAGACGGCGGCTTCGACCACCGTGACATTGGACGGTACGACCCTGCGGAGATAGGCGGCGAGGTCGGGTTGAGGCTCGACGGTGACCAGATTGGGGACCCGTCGCGACAGCTCGCGGGTCCATGGCCCGAGCCAACCGCCCACGTCGATGGCATTGCGGCCGGCGGGTACGAACTCGTCGACACGCCCGAGCTCGGGTTCCTGGCGGCGGTACAGGACCGGAACCACACGGAAAACCACGGGGTCGGGAAGAAGGTCGACGACTTTGGCCTTGATGCGGGCTATGGCGGTCACAGGTCGATCAGGATCTTTCCCACGTTGGCGTTGCTCTCCATGTATTCGTGAGCCTCGGCGATTCGGTCGATGGGGTAACGCGAATCGATCACCGGAGCCAGCTGACCCCGATCGAACAGCGGAAGCATCTCGCGGCGGAATCGTTGCGTGATGGCAATCTTCTCCTCCAGGGGCCGGGCTCGGAGAACCGTGCCCACCAGGGTCGCCCGTTTGGGCAGGAGAGCCCCGAGGGGGAAGGTGGCCGTGGCGTCGCCCATCACGCCTACCTGAACGATGGTTCCCCCGGTGGCCAGCGCCGAGAGATTACGAGCCAGGTAGTCGCCGCCGACGACGTCGAGGACGACATCGACCCCTCGCCCGGCGGTGAACTCCCGAGCGGCGTCCACGAAATCCTGATTGCCGTAGTCGACGGCAAGGTGGGCGCCCAGGTCGACACAGCGCTGAACCTTGGCGGAGCTCGCGGTCACCATCACCGAGGCTCCCAGTGCCCGAGCGATCTGGATGGCGGCGGTTCCGACGCCGGACGCACCGGCATGCACCAGCGCCACCCGACCGGCGGTGAGCCCGCCTTGGACGACCAGCGCATCCCATGCCGTGATGAACACCTCGGGGATCGCTGCCGCGTCGGCCAGGGGGACCGACTCCGGCACCGGCATGAGCTGTCGTTCGTGGACGGCGATCGCTTCGGCGTAGCTACCGCCACCGACGATGGCCATGACCTCGTCGCCGATGTTCCACTCGCGAGCCCGGGAGCCGACGCTGATGACTCTCCCCGCCAACTCCATGCCGGGAATCTCGTGCTCCATCGGCGGGCCGGGGTAACGACCGCGCCGCTGAAGCAGGTCGGCCCGGTTGAGCGCAGTGGCCACCACCTCGACCACGACCTCTTCAGGTGCCGGAACAGGATCAGGCACCTCGGTCAACTGGAGTACGTCAGGGCCGCCGTGCTCGGTCAGGACTACTGCCCGCATCAGCGCTCCAGGTGCATGCGGTAGCCGAGCAGTTCGACGCTGGGGGTTGGCCACCAGTCGAGGTTCGGGTCCCGTTCGAATCCCAGACGCTCATAGAGGTGGTGCGCCGCCTTCATGGTGAGTCCGGTGTGCAGGATGATCTCGCTGCGCCGGTCACGCCGGGCCCGTTCGATGCATTCGGCCACCAAGGCGGTCCCGACCCCTTCACCTTGAGCATCAGGGGACACCGCGAGCATGCGGGTGCCGGCGGCGTGCTCACCGTCGAACTCGGCGTAGGGGGATGCCTGATCGGGAACGTAGGTGATTCCGCCGAGCACGTGCCCCTCGTGGTTCACCGCGACCAGGACTTCGGCGCCCGCCGCCCGCCCCGCCACGTCGCGCAGAGAGCCTTCGTACTCGTCGTCGACGTGGTCAACCCCGAGGTAGGCGGCCACGGTCAGGTCGGCGAGATCGGAATGCTCTTCGGCTCGGACTGCACGGATCTCCACCCCCTGAACGCTAATCCACCTACCGGGCAACGACTCCCACAACACGCCAGGGACGAGCCCCGCTGTGGGTATGGGCCGCCGCCGGACCAACGTGGGAGGATCAACAGGTGGATGCAAACGAGGTTCAAGACGTCACCGTTCGCCGTGAGGAAGGGATCGACATCGTCTTCGCCGATGGTCACGCCTGCACCTTCGAGTTGGAAGAACTGCGTCTGGGGTGTCCGTGCGCGGGATGCCGGGCCGACCGCGACCAGGGCCGAGTTCCGTGGCCCAAGCCTCGCTCCCCTCTTCCCCTGTCGATCACCGACGCCGAGTTCGCCGGCGCCTGGGGAATCTCGATCGTCTGGAACGACGGCCACCGAGCCGGGATCTACCCGTGGGCGGCCCTGCGTCGCTGGTGCGAACAGGGCAAGGCCGAATACCCCCCTGACTCGGGCCTGGGTGGCGTCGGCGCATCGCCTCCCCCCTCGTGACCCTGGACTTCGCCCTTCCCCCGGCGGCCGCCGAGCTCGCCGCCGACGCCATCGCGCTGGCCGCTCGATGGGAGGCCGAACATCCCCATGAGATGACCGACGACGCCTGGATGGTCGGCGACTCGCCGGCCTTCGCACGCGAGCTCGCTGATCGGGGTTGGCTGGGCATGACCTGGCCGACCGCCGTCGGAGGAGGGGGCCGATCACCGATCGAGCGTCTCGTGGTCTTCGAGGCTTTGATCAGCGCCGGCGCGCCGGTTGCCAGCTGCTGGTTCGCCGACCGCCAGATCGGCCCGACTCTGATGGAGTTCGGAACGCCTGAACAACAGGCGAGGTGGTTGCCGGGAATCCTGGCGGGCGAGTCGATGTGGTGCATCGGTATGAGCGAGCCCGACGCAGGCTCCGATGTGGCCGCCATCGGCACCCGAGCCGAGCGCGACGGGGATCACTGGGTCGTCACCGGCCAAAAGGTCTGGACCAGCGGCGCCGCCACCGCCGACTGGTGCTACCTGATCGCCCGAACCGACCCGAATGCCCCGCCGCATCGGGGCCTGTCGGAGTTGGCCGTCGACATGGATTCACCGGGCATCCAGGTGAGCCCGATCGTCGACCTAACCGGTGGCCGCCACTTCTGCGAGGTTCGCTTCGATGAGGTTCGGGTGCCGGCAGCCAACCTGGTGGGCTCCGAGAACGGCAGCTTCGGCCAGGTGATGCGCCAGATGGAACACGAGCGGGGAGGAATCGACCGCCTGGTCAGCAACCGCGCGCTCTACCGCGCCGTGCTTCCGCTAGCTGACACCACCGATCCCCGGGTGCGCCAAGAGGTTGCTCGAATCGAGACCGGCTACCGGATAGGGCGCCTGCTGGTGCTCCGTGAGGTGCAGAGCCAGGCGCCCCCTGGGTTCTCGGCCGCCACCAAGACCTTCTGCACCGAACTCGAACAACAGGTCACCAGCTTCTGTGCCGGGGTCCTCGGTCCCGCGGCCACGGCCTGGGATCCGGGGCTCCTGTCCGGGCTGTCGAAGCGGACGGCCCGCAACATCGGCTACGCCCTCGCCTACACGATCATGGGCGGCACCACTCAGATCCTGCGCAACATCCTCGGCGAGCGGGTCCTCGGCCTCCCCCGCGAGCCTCGGCCCTAGCCCAAAGCTGCCGGATCGGCTCAGTCCGCCTCCAGGCGACGGATCGGGACGTCGTGTCCCTCCCATGGCTCAAGGCGCACCCTGGCGTCGGTGACCGCTGCGGACCCGTCGGTGACGATCACCGGATTTAGCAGCAGCTCGGCCACCTCGGGCAACGCCTCACCCAAAGCCGCAACTCGTAGCAACAGCTCGACCAGAGCGTCGCGTTCGGCGGGACCCAGCAGCGCCCCCAGATGCGAATCATCGATGAGGCGATGGGCGTCGAGGTCGGTGAGCGGCAGGAACCACAACGAATCGAACCCGAACTGTTCGAGGACCATCCCGCCGACACCGATCGACAGCACCGACCCCACCATCGAGGACTGCACCAACCGCACCGCCACATCGACCCCGGGCGGGGCCATGCGCTGCACCACCGCAGGCCTCATGGCCTCGCCGAGCAATGCGACCATCCGCTGGTAGGACTGGCGGAGCTCTGACTCGCTGTGGAGATCGACCGCCAAACCGCCCGACTCGGTCTTGGCCAGCCTCGGCAGCCCCGTTGCCTTGAGAACCACGGGATATCCGAGTTCGGCGGCCGCCGACACCGCCTCGTCAGCGGAGTGGGCGAGACGCTCATCGATGATGTCGATCCCAAAGCAGGCCGCGATCGCCGACGAGGTCAGGTGATCGAGGTCGGTTGCGCTGGAAACCTCAGCCACCAGTCGCTCGACCAGCTCGCGCGCCCCATCCTCGTCGAGCCGGTCGAGATCGTGACGCTGGCCCTCGGGCTGGCTTAGCCACTGGCCATAGCGCGCCACCCGCCCGAGCGCCATGGCCGCCTCCTCCGGAAACGAGAACACCGGCACATCGAGACGCGAGGCCATGTTCCCCCGCCCCGGCGAAGCGCCGAGGATGGTCGAGACCACCGGCTTTCGCTGGCCCTCCGCGCCACGCCGAATCGCTTCGATCACCTCGTCGGTGCGTTCCTGCAACGGCGGCGCGTAGATGGTGATGACCGCATCGACGCCTTCGTCTTCGAGCATGACCCGCAACGCGGCCTCGAAGTGCTCGGGGTCGGCCTGGAAGGTGAGGTCGAGCGGGTTGGCCACGTGGGTGGCCATGGGCACGTCCGCGGCGATGGCGGCTTCGGTCTCGGATCCCAACTCGGCCCGCACCAGCCCCGCGCCCCGACAGGCATCGACCGCGAGCCGGGCCGGCCCCGACGAGTTCGACAGGATGGCCACCCGCGGCCCCACCGGCACCGGCTGGCTGAGCAACACCCGGGTGACATCGAACAACTGCCCAATGGTGGCCACCTTGATGATGCCGGCCTGGACGAGCAGGGCATCGAGCGTGGCCTCTGCGGGCAGTTGGAGCCCGGTGCCCGGGATGGACGTCGCCCCGCTGGTGACGGTGATGATCGGTTTGACCCGACCAACCCGGCGGGCGATCCGGCTGAAGTTGCGGAGGTTCCCGAACGACTCCATGTAGAGGAGCACCGCGTCGGTGCGCTCATCCTGTTCCCAGTACTGAAGCAGGTCGTTGGCGCTGACATCGGCTTTGTTGCCGAGCGACACGAAGGTCGAGACCGCCAGACCCAGCTCGCCCATGGTCTCGAGGATGGCGGTGCCGAGGGTTCCCGACTGGGACAGGAAGGCGATGCCCCCTGGCTCGGGTTCGACCGGGGCGAACGTGGCCCTCATGGCGACCCGAGGAGCGGTGTTTATCACCCCCATGCAGTTGGGCCCGATGAGACGCAATCCGTTGTGACGGGCCAGTTCGACGATGCGCCGCTGCTCTTCGGCGCCCTCGGGTCCGGTCTCGGCGAACCCCGCGGAGATGATCACCAGGCCTTGCACGCCCTTTTCGACGCACCGGTTGACCACTTCGTAGACATCGGCGGCGGGGACGGCGATGATCGCCAGGTCGACCTCGCCGGGGATGTCGGTGACGGTGGCGTAGGTGCTCATGCTGGCGACGTGGGTGGCCGCCTCGTTCACCGGAAACACAGGCCCTTCGAAGCCTCCAGCAACCAGGTTCCGCACGATCTCGTGGCCGAGCCCGCCTCGCTGACGGCCGGCGCCGATGACGGCCACCGAACGGGGCGCCAGCAGCCGTTCGATCGAGCGCGCCTCGGACCGGCGCTCACGCTCTTCGATCTTGGTCCGCGCTTCGAGCGTGGGTTCGAGCCCCAAGCGCACGTCGATGACCCCCTCGTCGAAACGGGTCGTGACCGCGAACCCCGCCTGCTTGAACACCCCCAACATCCGTCGGTTCTGAGGAAGGGTCTGGGCGGTGAAGTCGAAGATCCCCTGTTCACGGGCCACCGCCGCCAGGTACTCGAGCAAGATGGTGGCCAACCCCCGCCCGTGGTGGCGATCGTCGGTGAAGAAGGCCACCTCGGCCCGGGCGGTACCGGGCTCGCGGTCATAGCGGGCAACGCCGATCAACGAGTCGGCCAGGATGGCGACAAAGGCCATGCGGTCGCGGTAGTCGACGTTGGTGAACCGCTCGACATCGCGCTCAGACAGGCGCGGCCGGGGCGAGAAGAACCGGAAGTAGATGCTCTCCGACGACTGGCGGTTGTGGAACGCGACCAGCCGCTCGGCGTCATCCGGGCGGATGGGGCGCAGGTGCACAGTGGCCCCATCGGCCAGCACGGCATCGGCCTCCCAGCGCAGCGGATAACCCGGCGGTAGATCCTGGGGGGACGTGCGCTCAGCCATGATCCCGAGGCTAACTGGCCAGGCCCTGCGGCCCGTGACCGGTAGGATCCGACCGGCGGCGGCTACGGAGGAACCCCCTATGGATGCCCATCTGGATGCCATCGCTCGCGACTACTGGGACTTCACCCTTGAGCACTCCCCCACCTTCGCCACGCTGGTAGGCGATCACCGCTTCGACGACCGGATCGAGGACTACTCCCTCGAAGGCGAAGACGCCGAGCGGGTCCGGCTCAGCGCCTTCGTCGAGCAAGTCGACGCTCTCGATCGCTCCGGGTTCGACCGTGTCGACCACGTGACCGCCGACCTTCTGCGCGGTGAGGCCAGCGACCGCATCGCGCTGATCGAGCTCGGTCTCACCGAGTTGCGCAGCGACCAGATGGACGGGCCCCACATCGGCGCGTTGATCTCGGCGCCCCAACTCGCAGCCGAAACCGCCGAACACGCCGATGCCCTGTTGGGGCGCTTCTCCCAGCTGGCCGGTGCCCTCGACCAAGCCGCTGACCGGTTCAGGGCCGGGGTGGCAAGGGGCCGAACTCCCGCGGCGTTGTGCATCGCCCGATCGATCACCAGCATCGACAACTACCTGGCTTCGTCCCTCGACGACGACCTGTTCGTCAACATCAGCGGCCCGCCCGACTGGCCTGGCGAGAACGCCTGGCGCGACCGCCTGCGCAAGGTGGTCACTGATTCGATCCGGCCCGGCTTTGTGCGCATGCGCGACGTCATGGCCCACGAGTTGGCTCCCGTGGCCCGACCAGACGACCGGGCGGGACTGTGCTGGATCGAAGGGGGCGAGGAGATCTACGCCACCCTGTTGCGCTACTACACATCGCTGCCCGTCACGCCCGACGAGCTACACGCCTTCGGAATCGACGAGGTCGAACATCAACTCCCCGAGCGCTACATCGAAATCGGCGCCCGGACCTTCGGCGCCACCGATCTCGGCGAGGTCCTGACCCGTCTGCGGACCGACCCCGGCCTCCGGTACGAGTCGGCCGACGAGATCATCGGCCTGGCCCGCTCGGCCCTCGGCCGCGCCGAACAGAAGATGGGCGACTGGTTCGGTCGTCTCCCCGGCACCGCCTGCCGCATCGAACCAGTCCCCGAGGTTCTCGCCGCCGACGCCCCGGCCGCCTACTACTTCGCCCCCACCGAGGACGGCAGCCGGCCCGGCACCTACTTCGTCAACCTGCGCCAACCCGACCAACAGAACCGCTTCGAAGGCGAATCGATCGCCTTCCACGAAGCGATCCCCGGACATCACCTGCAGCTCGCCATCGCCACCGAGCTTCCCGGGCTGCCCGCGTTCCGTCGTTTGGGATTCGGCAACACCGCCTACATCGAAGGCTGGGGACTCTACGCCGAACGACTCGCCGACGAGATGGGGCTCTACAGCGACGACATCGCCCGCCTGGGGATGCTGGCCGCCGATTCGTGGCGTTCAGCCCGGCTCGTGACCGACACCGGCCTTCACGCCAAGGGTTGGAGCCGCCAGCAGGCGATCGACTACTTCGCCGAGCACACGCCGGTGGCCATCGGCGAAGCCGAGGTCGAGGTCGACCGCTACGTCGCCATCCCCGGCCAGGCGGTGGCCTACAAGGTGGGCCAGCGCGAGATCCTCCGCCTGCGCGATCGCGCCCAGGAGGCGCTCGGCGACCGGTTCAGCATCGCCGAGTTCCACGACACCGTGCTGGGTTCAGGCGGAGTCACCCTTCCCGTTCTCACCGATCTGGTCGAGCACTGGATCACCAGCGCCGCCCGGTGACCGACCCCGCGCAAGGCGACACAGCGAAAGTTGACTCCGAGCCGGGGCTGCGAACGCTGTTCCTCAGCGTCTACCTGCCAACCCTGCTGTTTGCCGTCGGGCAAGGTGCGGTCGTGCCGATCGTGGCGCTCACCGCCGCCGACCTGGGCGCCTCGGTGGCGGTAGCCGGCCTCGCGGTTGCCGCGAGGGGGGTCGGCACCATGGCTTTCGACCTTCCGGCGGGCGCCTTGGTCGAACGCTACGGAGAGCGGCGGGCCATGGCCATCGGGACCGCCGTGTTGGTCGCCGCCTTGGCGCTTGCCCTGGCCAGCCCCGGAATCGCCGTGTTCCTGGTGGCCATGTTCGTGATGGGCTGCGCGTGGTCGGTTTGGCTGCTCGCCCGCCTCACCTATGTCAGTGAAGTCATGCCTTTCCACCTCCGTGGGCGGGCGTTGTCGACCCTCGGCGGGGTGAACCGGATCGGCAACTTCATCGGGCCTTTCGTCGGTGCCGTCGCCATCTTGTGGTGGGGCCTCGCCGGGGCGTACTGGACCCACATCGCCATGGCCGTAGCCGGCTGGCTCGTCCTGGTGGTGGTGCCCGACCCCCACCACCATCGGGTCGCGGTCGCCGAGCACCGAGCTCCGCCGGTGCGCCGCATCATGGCTGAGCACCGGCGGACCTTCCTCACGGCGGGCCTCGGTACCGCCTGTCTGAGCGTGCTGCGGGTGTCGCGCCACACCATCGTTCCGTTGTGGGGAGCCAGCATCGGCCTCGATCCCGCTCAGGTGAGCCTCGTGTTCGGAATCTCGTCGGGGATGGACATGTTGCTGTTCTATCCGGCCGGAGTGGCATCGGATCGGCTGGGTCGCAAAGCGGTGGCGGTCCCGTGCCTCACCATCCTGTCGGTTGGATTCATGCTGCTCCCCCTCACCGACACCTTCCTCACCTTGACCATGGTCGGTATCCTCATCGGCTTCGGAAACGGGATCGGAGCCGGAATCGTGATGACCCTCGGCGCCGACTTCTCACCGGCCATCGGACGCGCTTCGTTTCTGGGCGTATGGCGTCTGGTGTCTGACCTGGGACAGGCGGGCGGCCCGCTGCTGGCGGCGGGCCTGGCCGCTCTGGCAGGCCTTGGCCCGGCCTCGCTGGCAATCGGCGGTCTGGGCCTCGCGGGCGCCAGCATCTTCTGGTGGGCGATGCCCGAACCCGAGCCGCCCTCGTGACCGAACCGGTGGCGCCCCCGAACCCCGACCGCGCGAATGGGGCCAGAAGGCCCAACGCGCTCACATGGCCCGAGTTGGTGCCGACCGGTGAGGTGGCTCACTGCGCCTCTATACCGATGCATCTGCTGAACACCTGCCCATGAACCTCACCTTCCGCGCCGAGATGAAGATGATCGTCCACGAGATCGACGGGGTTCCCGTCACCATCGTGGGCAAGACCATCGCCGCCTCGACCTCAAAGATCGAGGCCATGATGGACGGCGCCGAGGAGGCCGACCGGCTGCGCGTCGGGGGCAAGGTGCGGTGCAGCTACGTCGACCCGGTAGGTGTTCACGAGTTCTGGACCACGATCACCGCCGCCGACGGGTTGGCCTTGAATCATCGGCTGGTGCGCATGAGCATCGCCGTGCCCGGCGACTCCGAACACATCCAGCGTCGCGAACACGTACGGGTGGCCCTTGAGCTCCCGGTGCTGGTCGACGATCTCAAGGATGACCAGTACGTGTGCACCATGGTCGACCTCAGCGCCGGTGGCGTGGCGGTGGTCTGGCCGGCCGACACCGAGCCCATAGAAACCGGCGCCATGGTCGAGGTGCGGTTCCGCAGCGAACGATTCGACCACCACCACGTGGCCCAGGTGCTCGGCCCCTACCAGCGGGGCAAGGAGACCATCATGCGCTTCCGGTTCGAGGGCATAACCAACGCCGGTAGAGATCGGCTGGCAACGGTGGTATTCGCCGCCCAACGCGAGGCCCTGCGCCAACAGAAGGACGGGCCGGTCCGCGTCCGCTGACTTCACCCCCGAGGATGGTGTTCGGGTGGTGGGCGCAACAGGATTCGAACCTGTGACCCCTACCGTGTCGAGGTAGTGCTCTAACCAACTGAGCTATGCGCCCCGGCGACCCGCTCGGGGCCAGGAACAGTGCAGCGTAGCAGCCTCACAACCGCCCCATTGCACCGAACGCGCGCTGGCTCAGTGGGGTGAGCCAACGCGGTACGCGCCGGCTGCGATCAGCACCACCGCGGCACCCACCGCCCCGACCAGGAGCCCGGGACCGAACGACAGAGCCACCGCGCCACGGCTCAGCTCGGCTACCTCGTCGATCGCTTGTTGGACCCTGACTGCCTCGACCGCGAGCAGCCCCAACGACGCCACCGCCAGCGCCACCAACGCGGCGCGCCACCCCCGGCTGTACGAACCCGCCATGCAACGCACCGAGATGGTCATGACCGTTATGGCCAGGAGCAGCACGAAGAAACCTCCGCCGGGATCACCCTCGGCGTCTCGCCACCCGAGTTCGGCTCCTCCTCGCACGGTGGCCTTCTGCGCCCATGGCAGCAAGGCTCCCGCCACCATCACCAGCGCACCGAGTAGGGCAAACCATGCCGCAGGCCGGTTCTGGAGGCCGGCCGGGCGCCCCAGATACAGCTCGGTGTGGGACTCGATGGCCCCACCCACCCGTTCACCGGCGCCGACGTCGTCGTGGTGGTCGGTTGCGCCCGGCGCCGAAGCGGGATCGATCTCCTCCAACACAGTGGCCCCGGTGTCGTGCCGGGCCAGGTGGCGCGCCGGTTTGAGCTCGGGCGGGTACCAACGACCATCGGTCGCCTGCCACCATCCCGTCCCCGGGTTCACGTCGCTCATCAGCCACCATGGTGGCCCAGGTCTGCGGTTGGACTCCAACAGGACTTCACCCCCGCTCCGACCTGGCACACTCGGACGATGCCTGCTCGGATCGACCATCACTACATCGCCCGTCTGATCGGCCTGGGGCGCGTCGCCCTGGGGGTCGTCATGATCGTTGCCCCCCGACGGATCGGCCGAAAGTGGATCGGTCTCGCCGCCGATCATCCCGGAGGCCGGATGGTGACCCGATTAACCGGCGCACGCGACATCGCCTTGGGTTATGGCGTCATCAAGGCTCTCGACGCCGGCGACCCGTCCGCCCGGGACTGGATCACGGTGGCGGGAGCGTGCGACGTCGTCGACACCGTTGCCACATTGGCCGCCTTCCCTTCGCTGCCCAAGCGTGGCCGACTTGTCAGCCTGCTCGCCGCGTCTGGCGCCGCCACCGCCGCCTTCATCACCCGGGAGCACATCCGATGACCATCGGCATCGAAATCGTGGGGAACGTCGCGGTGATCGAGCTACAGGAACCACCGCACAACTTCTTGACCCCCGAGTTGGTCGAGTCGGTCGCCGACACCCTCGAATCTTTCGACTCTGACCCACAGGTGCGCGCCGCGGTGCTGTGCGCCCAGGGACGGTCGTTCTGCGCGGGTGCCAACTTTGCGGGCGATTCGGGCCCGCTGGGCGGCGACAGCGGAAACGAGCTGGTGGGAGGCCCGACCACCCAGCGCATGTACGAGGCCGCCGCCCGGTTGTGTGAGATCTCCACTCCCTTCATCGCCGCCATCCAGGGTCCCGCCATCGGAGGTGGGCTGGGGTTGGCCCTCACCGCCACCATGCGGGTCGCCAGC
Source organism: uncultured Iamiaceae bacterium (assembly GCA_964511355.1). Lineage (GTDB taxonomy): Bacteria > Actinomycetota > Acidimicrobiia > Acidimicrobiales > SKKL01 > SKKL01. The sequence continues at coordinate 510 of CAZEFG010000030.1, read as the reverse complement.
CCCGAGGCCCGCCTCTCGGCCAACTTCGCCGCCCTCGGCATTCACCAGGGGTTCGGCCTTTCGGTGCTGCTGCCGGAGCTGATCGGGCCGGCCCGGGCAGCCGAGGTGATGCTGACCGCCAAGCGCTACACCGGCGAGGAGTCGCTCGCCCTGGGCCTGGTCGAGCGCTGCGTCCCCGCCGACGAACTTCGCGCCACCGCCATCGGCATCGCCGCCGACATGGCGGTGAACGCTCCGCTGGCCCTGCGGGCCATACACCAGACGTTGCGCTCCGGCCTGGCCGACCGGGTCAGGGCGGCCACCGCCCACGAGGCCGAGGAACAGGCCCGACTCTCGTCGACCGCCGACGCCGCCGAGGGGATCAAAGCGGTGAGCGAGCGACGTCCCGGCAACTTCACCGGTACCTGAGCCCCGTCAAAACGACCGAGACCGTCCCCTTGGGGACGGTCTCGTGCTGGAGCGCCGGGTCGGATTTGAACCGACGACTGTACGGCTTTGCAGGCCGTTCCC